>CANRFN010000006.1 GCA_947629915.1 uncultured Oscillospiraceae bacterium
ACACCAAAAAAACGAGGGAGGCCAAGAAAGACGGACACCTCAGCACTATAGTACAAAGATTTGCGGTTCTTTTATTTCTATTTTTGGGCATAAAAATTGCGCCATCCTTTTTCTTTGGAGATGAGAAAAGGATCAGCGCGGCCGTTCATCGTACTCGCTGGCATGCATTCTGCAGCCTGCAGTCACCTGAAAAAGGGCGCACTGATCCTGTGGATGGCCATATCGTAGCCGTTGAAATGCAGGGTTGAGCCGTTCTGCATCCACCGCATCATTGCACCCTCCCTTCCTGAGATGGCGGTACTATAACATGAGCGGGGGAGGCGTGTCAAGGAAAATCGCAAATGCGACAGGAGAATATTCGGACCTTGACGGCACAATGCGTAAGGCCGCAGCGTTGGAAGAAACCCACCCGCTGCGGCCCAGTTGCTGCTTTTGAACGATCAGTGAAAATACATTTTGCACAATTGAAATTATCAGTTCCTATGCATCAGTCGCTGAAAGGATTGCATTTCACCGCGGAGATGATAGCTGCTGCCGCTTTTGTTCTCCCCGATGATTTGAAACCCCAGCCTTTGTGCGATGCGCAGGGAGTTGGAATTGTGCTTGTTGATGTACGCCTCTGCATACGCCACGCTCTCGGGAAGTGCGGTGAGGAAGTGCTGCAGAAGCCGGTAGAAAAGGTAGGTCCGCTGATAATCTGGTGCGATCTCCACTTCTTCGATGAGAACCGTGTCTCCTGTGATGCTGTACTGGAGATAGCCTGCGAGATTGTCTCCCGCATAGGCCAGAAGGATCTGCTTCTCCCTGGCCTGGTCTGAGCGCATGTAAGACAGCCAGACTTGTTGGTCTTCCTCGTAGGAATTGCCTGTGGGGGCGATCTCGCTCATGTTTCTGGCCAGAATGGAAAACAGCTGCGGCAGGAGGACATCGGACTGGGCGGGATCCAGCGTGGAAAAGGTGAAGTGGGCCATAGGTTATTCCTTGCCTCTTAGGGCTGTGCCCCAGTGTGCTGCGCCTGGGGCCTGCGGTACTCCAGTTCCAATGCAGGCTGGTCTTGTCCGGCGATGTGGTAGATCTCGTGGACACCGGTCCCGGTGAAGCCCACAGCCTGGTAGCAGGCGCGGGCGGGGGTGTTGCTCTCCAGTACCCCGATGGTGACGCGCTCCGCGCCGTAGATCTGGAAGGCGAATTGGAGCCCCAAGGTGAGCATCCTTTTGCCGATTCCTTTGCCGCGCCGGTCTGGGTCCACCAGCACATAGCCGAAGCGGAGCTCATTGGGGTCCTCTCCGGGGATGCGGACGGTGAAGAAGCCGGCGGGCTCGTCTCCGTCCAGGGCGGTGAACCGCATCACGGACGCAGTTTTCTCGAACTTCTCCGCTGTGACGGGATACTCTCCCATGGTGCCGGCGGTCCAGCGTTGGAAGGTCTCCTCATCCCGGCACCAGGAGAGGACAGTGTCCTGATCGGTGTCGAGATATGGGCGGATTCGAATCATGGTTGTGCACCTCCAAGGGATTGCTTTGCGCAGCAGATTCCTCGCAGCTGTGCCTCTGCCAGCAGCTTGGGCTGGATCTCCGGGTACGTCCAACGGTCTGGGAGATGCTCCGTCAGGAGAATGCTGCCGATCTCGCTGTGCAGTTCTCCCTCCAGGGTCTTCACTTCGGCGAAGAACAGCTTGCCGAAGGTCTCACGGCCGTCGAAATTGTCTGGCGCGGAGACCGAGTACACGCAGACTGGGTTGAGGGCGTACTTGGAGGGCGCCGGTCTCCTCATAGAGCTTCCGCCATGCGGTGGTCTCGATGGCCTCACCGGGTTCCCTGTGGCCGCCGGGGATCTCATAGGTGTCCCGCGCCTTGTGCTTGCAGAAGATCCACTTGCCGTCCTTGCGGGCGATGATCACGGCAAACTTCAGGACTTCTTCTGGGACGGTCTCGCTCCGATCGGTTTGGATTATAGGGCTTTCCTGGGGCAGGCCTTCACGCACTCCAGACAGAGGATGCACTCCGTCCCGTTGGCCCGGGTCCTGCTGTTGTCTGTGATGTCCACATCCATGGGGCACACCCGTTTGCACTTGCCGCAGGAGACACACTTGGAGCTGTCGCAGGTGATCCGCAGCAGGGAGAAGTAGCTCATGGGCTTGAGAAAGACGGTAACCGGACAGATGTACTTGCAGAAGGCCCGGTTGTCCTGGCAATAGAAGGCGAGGGCGATTCCGATGGCGTAATAGAGGCCGTTCCCGATGAGAAAGGCCCAGAACATGATCCTCTCCAGGTCGCCGACGTGGGCCAGAAACAGGGCGGAGATAAACACCAAAGAGAGAACGAAGGTGACGTACCGGATCCAGCCCCATCTCTTCCGAGGTTGCTTGGGCTGCTTGTACGGGAGAAAGTCCAGCACCATGGCGGTCCAACAGGCGTATCCGCACCAGCCCCGGCCGAAGAGCAGCGGGCCGAAGATCTTGGCCACGGCGTAGTGGATCGTTGCAGCCTCGAAGACGCCGGTGAAGAGGTAGTACCAGAAGCCCTCGATCTGCATGTTCTCCTGGCAGATGAGGCCGAGATAGAAGAGCATATAGCAGCCCACGAGCAGCTGGGTAACTCTCCTGGCGTGGGGATATTCCCGGATGAAAAGCGTCACCCCAAGGGCGATGGAGATGCCGATGTAGCTGAAGTTGAGAAGGTAGAAGAGGTTGTCCTTGGTGAGCCAGAGGGTCACGGCCACGGTCTCAAAGATCAGCAGGAACGCCAACGGCGGGATGTACTTCTTCATAGGTAGCACCTCGATGCAGGGGAATTTGTGAGGATTCAGAGATTCGAGAGGGTGCTGTCGATATACTGGAGATAGGGCTTTCGGTTCAACTGGTCCCCGTTTTCCCGATACCAGGCAAAGGACTCCCGCAGCCCTTGGAACAGGTCTTTCTCCTCCGGCATCAGGGCGTGCTGGCGGGAGACGTCCAGGGTGTACGCATAGTCCAGGAAGCTGAAGTACTGTCGCTGGTCTATGTCTGCGTAGACATTGCGGAAGGTGGGTTCTCTCCCGGCCACTCGGTAGCAGAGCGCTACCCATTGGCGGATGGATACCGTGTCTTGGTTCCCCACGTTGAAGATATGATCCTGCGGGCGCTTTGTCAGGAGAACGTCGATGAATCGGCAGAGGTCCTCAATGTAGAAGAACTGCAGCGGCATGCTGCCGTCACGGGGGAGATAGAAGGCACGGTTCTGGAGAGCGCAGTCCCAGACGAAGGCCTCCCGGTATACGTTGTTCATGGGGCCGTACAGATACGGTGGCCGGAGGATGTACGCAGCGGGTACCTGTTGAAGCAGGGCCTGTTCCGCGGCGATCTTGTCTATCCCATACTTCCGCCAGTACTTGTTCTCCGCCAACGGGGTGTCCTCCCGGAAGGGCAGGGCTTCATACTCCGGGTACACGGCACTGGAGCTGATGAAGACGTAGTCTCCGAAGGGGTTTAAGGCGTCCAGCAGCTTGTGGATGCCCTCCGCGGTGTATGCGGTGTCCACCACGAGATCGAAGCGGTATGGACGCAGTACATCGCCCAGTTGGAAGCGGTCTGCTTGGATCAGCGTCACGCCTTTGGGCTGCTGCCAGGTGCCACGGTTGAGGACATAGCCGTCATCCCCGCGGGCTGAATAGTACGCCGCGATGTACCGGCTCACGAACACTGTGCCGCCAGTTACCAGCACTCTCCTCATGTCGCCGCCTCAGATCTGATTCCGCGGGGAATCGGCCGGAGACAGCCGGTTGGGGTATTGGGACACGTCCATGATGATGCGCTTGCACTGGGGGCAGCAGTCCCCTTCGATGGCGTTCGGGCTCAGCAGGGGAGATCTCAGATTCAGTGCATACTGTTCCGTGCGATCGGGGAGCAGGCTGATCTTGTGCTTTCGGTCTGCCCAGATCACGGCGCCGCAGTTTAGATAGCCGTGGACCATGTCCACGTTGCAAAAGGGACACTTCATCACAAACGCCTCCTGCAGATATGTGCGGATGGAATAGAAATGTACTGCCGCAGATTTGCTCTCAATGAGACGAAAATTGCCAAAATGCTAGAAAAGAAAGTGGGTGAATACAATGTATTCACCCACTATACAAATATGGACCTGAAGAGACTCGAACTCTCGACCTCTCGGATGCGAACCGAACGCTCTCCCAGCTGAGCTACAGGCCCATCGGCATGAGCCATTATAGCAGAAAGAAAGCGTTTGTAAAGAGGGAAAATCGCAAAAGTTCCGGCAAATTTCAGTGTTTCTATCCAGAAATTGGAGAAAAACCGCCGGGAAGGCGCCTTACTGCCTGGGATAGACCTTCTGGGTGAGGCTTCTCGGGGCCTCTGGGGTGATGCTGTAGTCCCACTGGTGATCCTGGGCCATGAGATTGCTGGACACGTTGAAATAGACGGTGTGGGCCTGGTATTCGGTGTAGTTGGTCCAGTCCCAGGTGGCGTCTACGCAGTACCAGGTGCCGTCCATCCGCACCATGTTCCAGGCGTGGCTGTCGTTGCTGCTGTACGCCGCGCCTACCACGGTGATGCACTCCAGCCCCACCATGTCCATGAGAAGCTGGAACAGGGTGGCGTAGCCGAGACAGACGCCCTTGCCGTTTACCAATGGACCGTACGGGGTATAGGAGTCCCGGCTCACCGTGGCCAGGGGGTCCTCGTGGTCCATGTCGTAGCGCACATTCGTGATGACCCAGCGGTAGAGGGCCCACTCCTTGGCCCAGTCCCCCATGCTGTCCGTGAGCTCCTTGTCCAGAATCTCCGTGGTGCGGTCGTAGATGGTGCGGTCATAGTCGTTGAGACCGGAGGGGTCTTTGGACTGCCAGGCCGCCAGAATGGCAGAGGTGTCGTAGATGGACATGTCCTCATCGGTGGGCGGGGTGTATGGCGTCCGGCCCGGGTAGCGGACGGGATAATGATTGGCAGCTGTGGGTTCCGGCGTGGGCTCCAGGGTGGGAGCCGGCGTTGGCGTTGGAGTGGGTGCTGGAGTAGGTTCGGGCGTGGGCGCTGCCGTGGGCTCCGCTGTGGGGGTAGGCGTTGGCTCGGGTGTAGGTTCCGGTGTCGGCTCCGGTGTGGGCTCTGCCGTAGGAGTGGGCGTGGGTTCCGGTGTTGGCTCCGAGGTTGCCGTGGGTTCAGGCTCCTCTGTGGGCGCCACCGTCTGGGTGGGAACCGGCGCATCGGTGGGGCTTGCCGTGGGCTCAGCCGTGGGTTCCACCGTTGGCTGGGGAGTGATTTCGGGTGTGGGCTCCAGCGTTGGCTGGGTGGTAGGCTCGGCTGTTGGTTCCACCGTTGGCGGGACAGTAGGTTCGGGTGTGGGTGCCTCTGTGGGCGCTTGGGTGGGCGCCTCGCTGGGTGTGGGCTCCGGAGAGGCGGTTTCCTCCGGCGCTGCGGTGGGCACATCTGTGGCGGGTGCCTCGGTAGCCGGTGCCTCGGTGGGAGCCGCTGTCTCAGGCGCCTGCTCCGTAGGGGCGGGGGCTGCTGCGGGGAGGGAGACAGTGGGGACGGCATCCCCGTGGAGGATGTCCAGAAGGGCAGATTCCGCCGCATCCGGGTCCGGGCAGATCAGCAGGGCGGCGTAGCAGCCGTCCTGGAGGACGATGGATTCCGAGACCATCTCCGCCTGGTCCGGGAAGTAGCCGGTGAAGTCCCCCTCCCGGTTGAACTGGAAGGTCTCCATGCCGGACACCGCCCGGGCGGCGGCGTCCTCATCGCGCAGGAGGACCACGGCGGTCTCAAAGGCATCTGCGCCGCCCAGCCGCCAGCAGCCCACCTCTAACCAGTCCTCCCGGGGGATGCCGTAGTAGTCCGCTATGTAGGCCTCCAGGCCGGCGGTGTCCGTCTGGTCCTGAAGCCGCTGCAGGGCGGTGAGATCCCCGCCGCCGGCCTCCGCTGCGGCCAGGGCCAGAAGATCTGTGGGGTAGGTGGGGACGCTGCTGCTCGTGGGCGTCTCGGCGGGGTCTGGGTTGCCGCATGCCGCCAGGGACAGCAGCAGGGAGAAGACCAGGAGCAGGGATACAAGACGTTTCATGGGAACCTCCGTGTATGAGAAAAGGCGCCGGCGGATGCCGGCGCCTGCAAATTTGATTAACCGATGAGATACTTTTTCAGCAGCACCTGCAGGAGCTCATCCCGATCCAGTTTGCGGATCAAGGTGCGGGCATTGTTGTGGTTGGTGATGTAGGTGGGGTCCTCGCTGAGGATGTAGCCTACGATCTGGTTGATAGGGTTATAGCCCTTCTCCCGCAAAGAGTTATAGACAGACGTGAGGATCATCCGGATCTCCTCGTCCTTGTTCTCGTTTAAGTTGAACTTGCGTGTGTAATCAAGATCGTCCAAAGGGCGCACCCCCTCCGTAAGGATGGCCCTATTCTAGCGCAAAGTCCGATGGATGTAAAGAGGATTTTTCAAATTTTTCGCAGTTCGGCAAAAAATCCTGGTAAGTATGCACAAGAAATTTCCAACAAAAATGGGGAAAAGATGCAGCGGGCGGGTGCTTGCCTTGCGGGGCACATGGATAATTGCCGGATAGAGCCGGCGAGGCGGCTAGAAAGGGTGCTGCGGGGGCGGTGGGAATGCTGGACCCGGTGTAGAAATGCCGGGCAGCGGTCCTCATGCCATGGGCGAAAAGGGCAAAGCTGCTATTGTGCTCTAAGACGCCCGGTGCCTCTCGATCTCCTCCACGATCTGAACGGCGGCCCTCTTGGCGCTGGTGGAGGTGAGGTACACCACCGGGACGCTGTTGGCCTTGCAGACGCCCATCACGGTGTAGAACATGCTGTGGCTGATGTGGGCTGCCTGGAGGAAGACCATGTCTGCGTTGGCGATGGCCTGCTTGTCCACCCGCTGGTCCACTTCCGCCATGCGGAGGTCCGGGATGAGCTGCCGCAGCTTTGTCTGGAAGTCCGGGTGTCCGCCGAAGAGGTATGCGGTGCAGGGGGAGATGTCTGCGGGGAAGGGGATTTCCGCCTCCGCCGGGGTCTCCTCCTCGTCCTTCTTGTCCAGCAGATCCAGCAGCTGATTGATCTGCTGCCTGAGATCTTCGGCTTCTGCCTGCAGGTCCTCGTTCTGCTGCTGCAGCTTGGCAAGCTTGCCCTCAAAGACCGCGTTGGCCCGGGTCACTTCATCCGCATAGCTCTCCTGGTGCTGGGATTTCTTCTGCAGGGAGTTGTGTTGCCTCTGGAGGGCTTCTCGGGCATTCTCGCTGGCAGTGAGCGCGTTCATGGTTTTGGTGTGGGACAAGGTAGTGGTCTGCATATATATAGCCAGAAAGCAGGTGGCTGCAAGGGCACCGCCCACCACGTCTGATGCTGGTTTGTAAATTGGGAGACATTCCCTGAACGCGATCTCAGCCTGGATGCGCACCAACTCAATATTGGATTGGTCATAGAACCAGAGCCCAAACGTACGGAGAAGACTCTGTATCCTTGCCTGCTCCGGATCAGCCGGTCCGGTGCCCGAGGCCTGGGGGAGGTTGAAGAGGGCAAATGCGGGGCTGTAATGGGCAAACTCGTTCTCATCCGCCTCTTTGCTGTTGAAAAGAAGCTGGACCGTGCAGCATTGCGGCGTCTGACAGAGCGCTGCAGACAGGAATGAAACGCCTATCCAGGTGTTCGTCCAGCTGGGGTCTTGGCCGGCGAGATGGTAAAGCCCAAAGAGACAGGCCGTCCGCTCCTCACCAAGATCACAAAACTGCTTGATGGCGGCGAGATTGCCGGTTCTGAATGCCTTCTTGAATTCTTGGACAAACACGGAAGGGAAATCCAGAATGAGATCTCTTATTTTGTCTAATTTGTCAATCGGTATTGCATTCGCGGCATCAAAGGTTCTCCGGATGAAATAGTGCAGGAGGTTTGCCATGTGCTTTTGGGTTGTGACGCTGGCCTGGGACTTCTTCCACTCCGGCAGGAGAAATGGTTTCAGCGTACTCTGGATGACCTCCCGCACGGCAGGCGAGATATTGTATACGACCCGGGCGGTGTAGTGGTACCACGTATCAGGGGGCACATCGAGGGTATCGAAGTAGGCAATAACGTGCCGGCTGAATACCTCTGGTGCGCAGAGATACAGGGAGACCCAAAGCATGCACAAGTACTCCCGCTCGAGCACATCGGATGGCCCGATAAAGCGGGAGCCCAGCGAAGTGACTTCCGTTACGATGTCCCTGTCTGGCGCATTGTCCTGCAGCGTGTCGAGACAGGAAGCCATCGCATGCCTCAAATCGTTGAGGGAACCTTGCGCGTAGGCGTTTTCCACAATCGCATCGGTCAATGCCGCGAGAAGGCGGCAATACAGGATGAGCAGTTCAACGTCTGGCCGCATGATCACGCGAAAGATGCTCGTGTGGAAAACCACAGGCAGTTGGAAAGCGGGATCGAGAAATCCAATGCTAGAGATTTGTATCGCCATTTTCGCTTGGTCTCTATACCAGGTGGTATAGAGATCAGACGGAAGGATCTCGATCAAGGTACGGTGCATCACACTCACAGGATCCTGCGGAGGCACTGGGGTGCTGCGAGCCTGAGAAGTGCCCTGGAGCTTTCCCCCGCTGCGGGGGGAACCTCCCTTTTTCTTGTTCTTTCCCTTTCCCATAACGATCACCGCCGTTCAGATAGTAGAAACCCCGCCGGGGCCCCGGCGGGGAAAGCCGATCACTTCAGGGCACGCATCAGCCAGATCGAGCCCATCTCGATGGCAGAGAAGAGGTCCGGATGGTCGCTCTTCTTCGTGACCCGATCCCGGCTCTTCAGATCTGGGTCTGTGAGCTGCAGCTCCAGGTGGCACTTGGTGGCGATCTCCAGGCCCGCCTGCTTTTCGGTGTTCAGGATTTGGATCACAACGATATACTTATCTGCCATGGAGCCGTAATAGACGAAATTGTCCTTCCGGCGAAGCGGATGTCCCTTGTACATCAGGGTAGTGTTCTCAGCCATGGTAACCTCCTGTTAGTGTGGGATATGGGAGTAGTTTAGCCCCGGTTGGGGGAGATGTCAACAGGTACGGAGAAAAAGATCGGATGGCACATCGCTCCAGTCGCAGAGTCTGCTGCGAGCAAGAGGCTCTGTATCCGCCAGACAGACCATGGGGACTTGCGGTTGAGGTGGGGGAGGCACAGGAGCGCCCTACGCAGAACCGCTTCCGCCGGACATAGGAGGATGCAGCTGCACCGCGGCATTCTTCTTATAGAAGGCCACCCCGTAGATCAGGATGGGGGTAATCCCGCGTTTCTTCAGCTCTACATCGTAGTGATTGGTCAGCGCCTGGCTGATGGCCTTCTTGGCGCGGGTGCTGAGGACCTGTTTGACGCGCTTGATCTCATCCTTCACCACTTTCAGCTCCAGCAGGATGCCCGGCATGCCCCTGCGTCGCGGTTCCAGCTGAATGTCGTACCGGCCGGCCCCGGATTCCCGGTTGGAGGTGATCATGAACTGGGCGTGCAGATTGAGACAGAGGCCGAGAAGCAGCATGTGGTAGGCGTTTTCGTCCAAGAGATCAAAGGAGCTCGTTGTCTCCAGAAGCAGTTTCTCGAGGGCCTCCTGAAAGGCAGAGGGATTTCCGGCGCACATGGCAGACTGCAGGCTGTCCTTTTGGTCATCGAGCAGGGAGGACTCTTTCACAAACCGGCTGATGATCTCCTCCTGAAAGAGCTCACGGACCTCAGTGTTCGGGATGTGAAGATCACAGAAGTAGGTGTGTTGGGGTCCATTTTCCACGTTCTCTGCCTTGAGGTAGCCGGTCATGAGCAGGAAACTGAAGAGATCCGTGTCGGATGAACCCAGTTTGGGATAGATGACGCTGATGTTGAGCTTCTTTCGCACTGGCTCCTGTCCAGGTTCCCAGTTCAGCATCTGCATCAGCTCTGCTATGATGTCATCCGGCGCTTTTTTCAGCAGCTCTGTGAGCAATGCATTATCCGAAGTGTCCACCCAATATGCAGACGGCGTGCAGTCGTTGCTGAAATAGCTGAGCACAGACCAGGGGTTGAAAATGCGGTTGCCGCCAAAGAGATACCCGTCATACCACGCACAGAGCTCGGGGTATTTCTCCTCTCTCCCATGAAGGCGGGCGATCTGTTGTACCTCCTCTTCCGTGAAGCCAAAATAGGTGCTGAATTCCGGATCGAGAACGGAAAAGGCCTCCAGATTGTTCGGACCGCCGAGAATGCCGGTCTTCGCCGCCCGAAGGATTCCCGTGAGAAACCCGTACTTCAGATGCGGATTGTCTTTCAGTCCGCCGGTGAGAAGTCCGCGGTAAAACTCTACCGTCTTCTTGTAGTATCTGTGGAGAAATCCCTCCTGCAAAGGCACATCATACTCGTCAATCATCAGAATAGCCGGGACGCCGTAGTGCATGGAGAGCATTCTGGAGAGGGTTCCCAGCGTTCCCTGTACCTCTTCCGAAGAGAGCTTCTCAGCGAGCAACTTCTGCATAAAAACGATATCATCAGAAAGACATTTGTCGCTTTGCAGGATCTCCGGGTGCCTGCAGACTTCTATCCGCAGCAGCCGGCAGGTTTTTGTATAAAGACCTTCCCATGTCGCAGCATTGGCATTTAGGAATGAGAGGAAGATGACCGGGTACTTTCCCTGTTCCGCCCGGTACGGCGCTCCGTAGGCCCAGATTTTGCGGTTCTGGAAGAGTAGCGAGGTGTCCTTGGAGGCCGGGACATCGGCTGCTGTCCCCGGTTTCTCAAAAAACGACTTCAGAGTCGTCATCATCAGGGGCTTGCCGAAGCGGCGGGGACGTGTGAAAAGGAAGATGCCCTTGTCCGGGTATTGATCCAGGATCTCCTTCAGCATCAGGGTCTTGTCGATATAGAGGGTTCGCTCTGTATAGAGACTGTACTCGCTGAGGGTGACGTTTGGGACAGGGAGCCGTTCAGGCGGGCTGCCTGTGGTTTGGCCCAGATGCTTGAAATCTTCCATGATTCCACCTCCACAGAAGACAGTATAGCACAATGAGGCCAGCTGTCAAGGAGGCGGAGAGGTGCGGGTTCCCTGGGCGGTAGGGCCGCCGGGATAGAAGAAACCCCGCCGGGGGTCAGCGGAGCAGGGCGTAGGCCAGAAGGGCGACATGGGCCGCAAGACACAGGGGCACCAGCACCGGGAAGGGCGGCTTGCGGGTCTTGTGGTGAAAGAGCAGCATGCCCAGGAGAGCGCCGGCGGCACCGCCCGCCGCCGTACATCCAAGAAGGGCCGCCTCCGGGACCCGAAGTTTGTGCTTTTTGGCCATGGCCTTGTCCCAGCCGAAGAGGACGAAGGCGAAGGCGCTCATGATGCCGAACCAGATCAGCAAAAGCTTGACGGTTTGTTCCAAAACGGCCTCCTTTTGGGCGCTGCACCCGTGAAATCTGCACAAAAATAACCCGCAGCCAAAATTTCTCTTGACACGGGCCAGCGCTTCTTTTATAATAAGGTGCTTTTATGCATCGAAGGCTGCAGAGGGTACCATCCCAATCTAGCCAGAGTATAGCAGAACAGGGCATGGAAGACAATCACTTCTGTCATATTTTTAACAACTGTACCGGGTGTTTCATTTTTCCCGAGCTTTCAGATTGGAGTGTGAACAGCGCATGGCAAGAGCAGTCAAGGACGTGATGTACGGCAAGACGCTCCGCAAGAGCTTCGCCCGTAAAAAAGAAATCCTGGAGATGCCTTACCTGCTGGAAATCCAGAAAAAGTCCTACAAGTGGTTTCTGGATACCGGCCTGCAGGAGGTCTTTAACGACGTAGACAACATCACGGACTTTGCAGGCAACCTGGAGCTGAGCTTCCTCAGCTTCTCCATGAACGACCCCCCAAAGTACACCATTGACGAGTGCAGAGCCCAGGACATGACCTATGCCGCCCCCATGAAGGTCCAGGTCCGTCTGCGCAACAAGGAGACCGGCGAGATCAAGGAGCAGGAGATCTTCATGGGAGATTTCCCCATCATGACCGATGCCGGCACGTTCGTCATCAACGGCGCCGAGCGGGTTGTGGTCTCTCAGCTGGTCCGTTCCCCCGGCGTGTACTTCGCCCGGAACGCGGACAAGGCGGAGAACATCACCTACGCCTCCACCGTCATCCCGTACCGCGGCGCCTGGCTGGAGTATGAGACGGACACCTCCGATGTGTTCTATGTCCGCATCGACAAGAACCGCAAGCTGCCCATCACCTCCCTCATCCGCGCCATCGGCCCCGCCACAGACCCCGAGATTATCGAGATGTTCGGCGAGGACCCCCGGATCCTGGCCTCCATCGAGAAGGACCCGTGCAAGACCCGGGAGGACGCCCTCCTGGAGATCTACCGCAAACAGCGCCCCGGCGAGCCGCCCACGGTGGACTCCGCCGAGAGCCTGATGAACGCCCTCTTCTTTGACCCCCGCCGCTACGACCTCTCCAGCGTGGGCCGCTACAAGTTCAACAAGAAGCTGGCCCTGTGGACGAGACTGGCCGGGCAGAAGCTGGCCCAACCCCTGGTGGACCCCTCCACCGGCGAGGTGGTGGCAGACGCCGGCGATGTGCTCACCCGGGAGCAGGCCAGAGACCTGGAGAACAAGGGCATCTTCGAGGCGGTCATCGAGGTGGAGGACCTGCACACCGGCACCCACTACGTGAAGGTCTTCTCCAACCACATGGTGGAGATGGACCGCTACGTGGACTTCGACCCCGCCGAGGTGGGCGTCACCGAGAAGGTGTGCTATGACGTGCTGCAGAAGCTGCTGCAGCAGCGGGAGGAGCTGCCCGATGAGGACTTCAAAGAGCTCATCCAGGACAGCATCGATGACCTCATCCCCAAGCACATCACCGTGGAGGACATCATGGCCTCCATCAACTACCTGAACACCCTGGCCTACGGCGTGGGCAACCCCGATGACATCGACCACCTGGGCAACCGCCGCCTGCGCTGCGTGGGCGAGCTGCTCCAGAACCAGTTCCGCATCGGCTTCACCCGGATGGAGCGGGTGATCCGCGAGCGCATGACCATCCAGGACCTGGACATCGTCACCCCCCAGAGCCTCATCAACATCCGGCCCGTCACAGCAGCGGTGAAAGAGTTCTTCGGCTCCAGCCCCCTGAGCCAGTTCATGGACCAGACCAACCCCCTGGCCGAGCTCACCCACAAGAGACGTCTCTCCGCCCTGGGCCCCGGCGGCCTCTCCAGAGACCGGGCCTCCTTCGACGTCCGGGACGTCCACTACTCCCACTACGGCCGCCTCTGCCCCATTGAGACGCCGGAAGGCCCCAACATCGGCCTGATCTCCTACCTGGCCTCCTACGCCCGGGTGAACAAGTACGGCTTCATTGAGGCCCCGTACCGGAGAGTGGAGCGGGTGCCCGTGGAGGGCCAGAGAAAGCCCATGGCCCGGGTCACCGATGACGTGCAGTATATGACCGCCGATGTGGAGGACGAGTTCTTTGTCGCCCAGGCCACCGAGCCCACCGATGAGAACGGCTTCTTCACCAACAGCCGCGTGGTCTGCCGCCACCGCAACGAGATCGTGGAGGTGGACCGGGAGCGGGTGGACTACGTGGACGTGTCCCCCATGATGATGGTGTCTGTGGCCACCGCCCAGATCCCGTTCCTCCAGAACGATGACGCAAACCGCGCCCTGATGGGCGCCAACATGCAGCGGCAGGCCGTGCCGCTGCTCACCACCGAGGCCCCCATCGTGGCCACCGGACAGGAGTACAAGAACTGCCAGGACTCCGAAGTGGCGATCCTGGCCGAGGGAGACGGCATCGTCACCCAGGTGGATGCCACCTCCATCACCGTGGACTACGATGAGGATCTGCTGGGGGAGAAGACCTACAAGCTCACCAAGTTCCTCCGCTCCAACCACGGCACCTGCATCAACCAGCGCCCCATCGTGTCTGTGGGGGACACCGTGCACAAGCGGGACACCCTGGCAGACGGCCCCTCCACCAGCGATGGCGAGATCGCCCTGGGCAAGAACATCCTCATGGGCTTCATGACCTGGGAGGGCTACAACTACGAGGACGCCATCCTGCTCAACGAGCGGATGGTGAAGGAGGACGTCTTCACCTCCATCCACATTGAGGAGTATGAGACCGAGGCCCGGGACACCAAACTGGGCCCCGAGGAGATCACAAGAGACATCACCAACGTGGGCGAGGACGTGCTCCGGGATCTGGACGAGCGCGGCATCATCCGCGTGGGCGCAGAGGTCCACGCCGGCGACTACCTGGTGGGCAAGGTCACCCCCAAGGGCGAGACCGAGATGACCGCCGAGGAGCGCCTGCTGCGGGCCATCTTCGGCGAGAAGGCCCACGAGACCAGAGACACCTCTTTGAAGGTGCCCCACGGCGAGTACGGCATCGTGGTGGACGTGAAGGTGTTCACCCGGGAGGAGGGCGCAGAGCTGGCCCCCGGCGTGAACCAGGTGGTACGGGTGTACATCGCCCAGAAGCGGAAGATCTCCGTGGGAGACAAGATGGCCGGCCGCCACGGCAACAAAGGCGTGGTTTCCCGCATCCTGCCCCAGGAGGATATGCCCTTCCTGCCGGACGGCACCCCGCTGGACATCGTGTTGAACCCCCTGGGCGTGCCCTCCCGTATGAACATCGGCCAGGTGCTGGAAGTCCACCTGGGCTACGCCGCCAAGGCCCTGGGCTGGAAGGTGGCCACCCCCATCTTCAACGGCGCAGACGAGGAGGACATCGCCAACACCCTGAAGCTGGCGGGCCTGCGGGAAGACGGCAAGAGCTGGCTCTATGACGGCCGCACCGGCGAGCGCTTCGACAACCCCGTCACCGTGGGCTACGTGTACTTCCTGAAGCTCCACCACCTGGTGGACGACAAGATCCACGCCCGCTCCACCGGCCCGTACTCTCTCGTGACCCAGCAGCCGTTGGGCGGCAAGGCCCAGTTCGGCGGCCAGCGCTTCGGCGAGATGGAGGTGTGGGCCCTGGAGGCCTACGGCGCCGCCTACACCCTGCAGGAGATCCTCACCGTGAAGTCCGATGACGTCACCGGCCGTGTGCGCACCTACGAGTCCATCGTAAAGGGATACAACGTGCCCAAGCCCGGCGTGCCGGAGTCCTTCAAGGTGCTGGTGAAAGAGCTGCAGGCCCTGTGCCTGGACATCCAGGTGCTGGACGAGAACGGCAATGAGATCGAGCTGAAGGACGACGAGGACGAGGACACCACCTATCAGGGCAACCGCATGCGGGACGACGAAGAGGACTACGGCCGCTTCCGCAACGTGGGCAGCGAGGGCGAGTTCTCCGAGGCCGGCTACACCATGAAGGAGTCCAGCGATGACGACGACCTGGCCGCCTCCTCCAGTGACGACTACACCAACGATGACGATGAGGACGACTTCGACAGCGACTTCGGCGATGAGGACATGCCGGACAACTACGAAGAGGTCCTGGACGATGAGGACAACTGAGAAAGGGAGGATGCAACCATGAGTTACGCTGAATTCAATGCCGTTCGCATCGGGATCGCCTCCCCTGAGCAGATTCGTGCCTGGTCCTACGGCGAGGTGAAGAAGCCGGAGACCATCAACTACCGCACCCTGAAGCCCGAGCGGGACGGCCTGTTCTGCGAGCGCATCTTTGGCCCCACCAAGGACTGGGAGTGCCACTGCGGCAAGTACAAGAAAATCCGCTTCAAGGGCAAGATCTGCGACCGCTGCGGCGTGGAGGTGACCAGAGCAAAGGTGCGCCGGGAGCGCATGGGCCACATCGAGCTGGCCGCCCCCGTGTCCCACATCTGGTATTTCAAGGGCATCCCCTCCCGGATGGGCCTGCTGCTGGACATCAGCCCCCGGATTCTGGAGAAGGTCCTGTACTTCGCAGCCTATATCGTGACCGATCCCGGCCCGGACTATACCCATCTCGAGAAGAACCAGATTCTCACCGATGCGGAGTACCGCAAGTACCGGGAGTACTATGAGGACGACTTCGACGCCGGCATGGGCGCCGAGGCCGTGAAGAAGCTGCTGGCAGACCTGGACCTGGACGCCCTCTCCGAGAGCCTCCACGCCCAGATGAAGGACGCCAGCGGCCAGAAGAAGGCCAAACTGGTAAAGCGGCTGGAAGTGGTGGACGCCTTCCGCCAGTCCGGCAACAAGCCGGAGTGGATGATCATCGACGTGCTGCCGGTGATCCCCCCGGAGCTGCGTCCCATGGTCCCCCTGGACGGCGGCCGCTTTGCCACCTCAGACCTGAACGATCTCTATCGGCGGGTCATCAACCGCAACAACCGCCTCAAGCGCCTCATGCAGCTGAAGGCCCCGGACATCATCATCCGCAACGAAAAGCGCATGCTGCAGGAGGCCGTGGACGCCCTGATCGACAACGGCCGCCGGGGCAGGGCGGTAACCGGGGCCAACAACCGGGCCCTCAAGTCCCTCTCCGATCTGCTGAAGGGCAAACAGGGCCGCTTCCGCCAGAATCTGCTGGGCAAGCGGGTGGACTACTCCGGGCGGTCCGTCATCGTGGTGGGCCCCGAGCTGAAGATCTACCAGTGCGGCGTGCCCAAGGAGATGGCCATCGAGCTCTTCCGGCCCTTCGTCATGAAGAAGCTGGTGGAGGGCGGCGTGAGCAACATCAAGGCCGCCAAGAAGGAAGTGGATAAGGGCACCCCGGCGGTCTGGGACGCCCTGGAGTCCGTCATCAAGGAGCACCCGGTGATGCTGAACCGGGCCCCCACCCTCCACCGCCTGGGCATCCAGGCCTTCGAGCCGGTGCTGGTGGAGGGCCGGGCCATGAAGCTGCACCCCCTGGTGTGCACCGCCTTCAACGCGGACTTCGACGGAGACCAGATGGCCATCCATGTGCCCCTGTCCGCCGAGGCCCAGACCGAGGCCCGCCTTCTGATGCTGGCGGCCAACAACCTGCTGCGCCCCTCCGATGGCGGCCCCGTGACCGTGCCCACCCAGGACATGGTCCTCGGCTCCTACTACCTCACCTACGACCGCGACCCCGCCTACGACCCCAACTTCGCCTATGAGACGGTGGACGAGGCCGCCCACGCCCTGGCGGACGGGGAGCTGGACGCCAACGACCGCATCTGGCTCCGGGACGAGGACAACCGCCGCTGGTACCGCACCACCCCGGGCCTCTGCGTGGACGCCCAGAAGGGCAGAGCCCACGAGATCATCCTGGAGTACGGTGAGACCATGCCCGAGGACGCCCCCAGCTTCGATACCGCTGGCGCGGCCGCCCAGGCCCTGCAGGACGGCACCGTGTCCGCCGGCCAGCACATCTGGCTGAAGGACCCCGAGACCGACAGAAGCTACGTCACCACCCCGCAGTACTGCGCCGATGTCACCGAGGGCAAGGCCCTGGAGGTGCTGAAGGTGTACGCCGGGGACGAGGAGGCGCAGCTGGCCTATGCCGAGGGCGTGCTGGACCTCCACGAGCCCATCCTGGTCCGCCGCACCGCCACCGTGAACGGGGAGGAGCGGCGCAAGATGGTGCGCACCACCGTGGGCCGGCTGATCTTCAACGAGGGCATCCCCCAGGATCTGGGCTTTGTGGACCGCACGGACCCGGAGCAGGTCTTCGAGCCGGAGATCAACTTCAAGTGCGGCAAGAAGCAGCTGGGCCAGATCGTGGACCGCTGCATCAACAAGCACGGGTTCACCGTGTCCGCCGCCGTGCTGGACACCATCAAGGCCAGGGGCTACAAGTTCTCCACCAAGGGCGCCCTCACCGTGGCCATCGCCGACATGACCGTCCCCGAGAAGAAGAAGGGCCTCATCGCCGCCACCGAGAAGGAGATCGTCAAGATCGAGAACCAGTACCGCAGGGGCTTCCTCACGGACAACGAGCGGTACCGCCTGGTGGTGGCCGCATGGGAGCAGACCACCAAGGACGTGTCTGTGGCCCTGCAGGAGTCCATGGACCCGTACAACCCCATCAAGATGATGGCGGACTCCGGCGCCCGCGGCTCCGATGCCCAGATCCGCCAGCTGGCGGGCATGCGCGGCCTGATGGCAGACACCTCCGGCCGCACCATCGAGATCCCCGTCAAGGCCAACTTCCGCGAGGGCCTGTCTGTTCTGGAGTACTTCATCTCCTCCAGAGGCGCCCGGAAGGGCATGGCAGACACCGCCCTTCGCACCGCGGACTCCGGATACCTCACCCGCCGCCTGGTGGACGTCTCGCAAGAGGTCATCATCCGGGAGGAGGACTGCGGCACCCACGACGGCATCACCATCGGTGAGATCAGCGACAACAACCGCCTCATCGAGACCATGAAAGAGCGTCTCCGGGGCCGGTACCTCTCTGATGACCTGGTGGACCCGGACACCGGCGAGGTGCTGGTCTCCCGGGACACCATGGTGACCGGGGATATCGCGGACTTCATCGAGAAGAAACTGCAGGAGCAGCTGGACAAGAAGGGCTCCACCGAGAAGCCCAGCATCCGGGTGCGCTCCGTGCTCACCTGCGCGGCCCGCTCCGGCGTGTGTGCCCACTGCTACGGCATGAACCTGGCCTTCGGCGAGCCCGTGGGCATGGGCGAGGCCGTGGGCATCATCGCCGCCCAGTCCATCGGCGAGCCGGGCACCCAGCTCACCATGCGCACCTTCCACACCGGCGGCGTGGCCGGCGGCGACATCACCCAAGGTCTGCCCCGTGTTGAGGAGCTGTTCGAGGCCCGCAAGCCCAAGAAGATGGCGCAGCTGGCCGAGATCGGCGGGGCGGTCACCATCGATGAGACCAGGCGGGCCAACCAGGTGGCGGTCACCATCACCGCGGACGACGGCCAGGTCATCACATACAACCTGCCCCACAACATGCTGCGGGTCAAGGCCGGGGACACCGTGGTAAAGGGCCAGCAGCTCACCGAGGGCGCCCTCTCGCCCCACGAGGTGCTGCGGATCCGCGGCGTGGACGCGGTGCACAACTACCTCATCCAGGAGGTACAGAAGCCGTACCGGGTACAGGGCGTGGACATCAACGACAAGCACATCGAGGTCATCGTGCGCCAGATGATGCGCAAGGTCCGCATCGAGGACCCGGGGGACACCAACCTGCTCTCCGGCTCCCAGGTGGACGTCACCGAGCTCCGGGACGCCACCGAGGCGGTCCGGGCCCGCATCGCCGCGGGGGAGGTCCGGGAGGACGGCACCCCGCTCCAGGAGCCCCAGTTCACCCGCATGCTCCTGGGCATCACCAAGGCCTCTCTGGCCACCGAGTCCTTCCTCTCCGCCGCCTCCTTCCAGGAGACCACCAAGGTGCTCACCGAGGCCGCCATCAAGGGCAAGGTGGACCGCCTCCAGGGCCTGAAGGAGAACGTGATCATCGGCAAGCTGATCCCCGCAGGCTCCGGCCTCGCGGCCTATCGGAAGCTGGATGAGATCGAGGAAGAGGTCCACCCGGTGCCCCACTTCCGCCCCGCCACTGAGGAGGGCGGCGCGGCAGCGGTGCCCATGCAGGAGGATGCGGACGATGAGGACGACGACACCGCCGAGGACGACGACGAGATCCTGTCCGTCACCCTGGATGACGACAGCCTGGACGCCTACGCCGAGGCGGAGGCCCTGGAGGACCAGGAGGACCAGGGGGACCAGGAGGACAACAACTGAGCCTGGGATTCCAACCAGAGCGCCCCAGTCCGTGAATCCAGTATGACGCAACAAGGCCGCAGACAGCAACCCGCTGTCTGCGGCCTTTCATATTCTGCAGGGAAACTTTGCCAGAGCCTGGTCCCGCCCTGCGCCTTGCAATCCCGGGTTGCCGGGTGTATGATACGGGAGAAGTTGCCCCCATGGGAGGTCTTGCTATGGCAGAACGGATCGGAAAGACAGGCGTCATACTGGAGCGGCTGGTGCTGTGGTGCGCCGCGGCCTTTTTGGCGGTGGCGTCTTTGCAGAGCGGCCTCACCGCCATCCGGGGGAGCTTAGCCGGCGTGCTGCTGGGCGTGGTCTACGCCGCGCTGGTGCTGGCCGGGGCCTTCGGGGCGGCCCTGCTCTGGAAGCCGGGACACCAATATGCCGCCGGGGCCATCTTTCTCTTTCGCTTCTGCCTCACCGCGCTATTGAGCCTGGCGCTGCAGACCCAGCCGGTCTCAGACTTTGCCCGCACCTATACCGCCGCCCAACAGCTGGTGGACGGCAGCAAGGCCTATCTCCAGGACTTCTACCTGGTGAAGTGGCCCTATCAGACGGGGTATGTGATCTATGAGAGCCTGTTTGTCCGGCTCTTCGGGGACAGTCTCTTTCCGTTGCAGCTGGTAAACGCCCTTTGGATGGGCGGGATCGGGGTGCTGGTCTATCGCATCGGCTGCAAGCTGCTGCCGGAGCGGTACGCCACGGCAGGGGCGATCCTCTACGCCCTGTATCCCGCGCCGTACTACATGGCCGCGGTGCTCTCCAATCAGCACATCGGCTGCTTCCTCTATTACCTCGCCATCTACCTGGCGGTGCGGAAGACGGAGTGCACCCCGCTCCAGGCCGGTCTCGCGGGTGCCCTCACCGCATTGGGCAATGTCCTGCGCCCAGAAGGCCTCGTCTTTGTGGCGGCCTTTTTGGTGTGGCGCGTCATCGCGGCGGTGCGGGACGGCTTAAAGCGCTGGAAGACGGAGCTCGCCGGCATCCTGGCCTTCTGTCTCGCCTGGGTGCTCCTGGGGTCCATCGCCTCCGGCGCCGTGATCGCTACCGGGGTCCACCCGGACGGGCTCAAAAGCAACGCCCCGTACTGGAAGTTTCTCGTGGGCCTGAACCAGGACTCCAGCGGCGGCTGGAGCCAGGCGGACACGGACAACTACCTCATGCTGCCGGAGGACGAGATGAACGAGGCCATGCTGGAGGAGATCGGCCGCCGGCTGCAGGTGGGGCCGATTGCCCTGGCCAAGCTGGCCCTCCGGAAGTCCCAGGTGCTCTGGGGCGGGGCGGAGGACCTCTTCTGGCAGTTCGGCCACATGGACCAGAGTGCCAAGATCGGGCCGGTCTCGGTGGGGCAGATCCTGGGCCTGCTCACCTGGGGGGACAAGGGCTTCTATGAGATTGTGCTGCTGCTGGCCCTGGCGGGGGCGGTGTTCCTGGCCCGGCGGAGGGAATCCAGCGGACAGCTGCTGTACCCCGCGGTGCTGTTCTGCGGCTTCTACGCCGTGTATCTCCTGATCGAAGTCCAGGTGCGGTATCGGTACACCGCCATGCCGGCCCTGTTTCTCCTGGCGGCGGCTGGCCTCCAGTGGTTCGAGGGCGTGGCGCTCCAGCGGGATGCTGGCGGCACAGAGAAGAGGGGGAGAAAGGCCCGGAAGGGGCGCTAAGCCGGGAGAATCCCCAGGTGCTGCAGGAGGATCCGAAGGCCTAAGAGGATCAGCACCCCGCCGCCGATGCCCTCCGCCCAGCCCCGAAACCTGCCGCCGCAGAGGCTGCCCAGCTTCACCCCGGCGGCGGAGAGGAGGAAGGTGCAGCTGCCGATGAGAAGGCATGCCGGCACCGGGTCCGCGTTGAGAAAGGCGAAGGTGCAGCCCGCCGCCAGCGCATCGATGGACGTGGCCAGGGCCAACAGCAGCATGTTGAAGGGGGAGAGGGAGTCGTCCAGAGGGGCGTCCTCTGCCTGGGACTCCCGGACCATGTTGACCCCAACAAGCGCCAGCAGACCAAAGGCGATCCAGTGGTCCACCTGGGCAGCCGCGGCGGCAAAGGCGGTGCCCAGCCGCCAGCCCAGAAGGGGCATGAGGGCCTGAAAACAGCCGAACCAGAGGCCCACCACGAGACAGTGTTTTGCCCGAATCCGGGGCAGGGCCAACCCCTTGCAGACGGCCACGGCCAGGGCGTCCATGGAGAGGGCAAAGGCCAGGAAAAGCACTTCCAGTGTACCCAAAGGATTTCCACCTTCCTTGTGAATTTTCCGTTAAATCTCCCGGGAAACCCTTGTACCCGCCCGGGGGAAAGCATATGATACTGGCTGTATTTTTCCGTGCGGATGCACGATACGAGGTGGTTCGAACCATGAGCTACATATCTTTTTCCGGGGTCCGGAAGATCTACAAGATGGGCGAGGTCACCATCAAGGCGGTAGACGGGGTGGACTTCACCATCGAAAAGGGGGAGTTCGCCGTGATTGTGGGGCCCTCCGGCGCAGGAAAGACCACCGTGCTGAACATGCTGGGCGGCATGGACGCCTGCTCCGGCGGGGTGATCACTGTGGACGGGGCCCAGGTGAGCGACTACAACGCCCGCCAGCTCACCCAGTACCGCCGGCACGACATCGGCTTCGTCTTCCAGTTCTACAACCTGGTCCAGAACCTCACCGCCCTGGAGAACGTGGAGCTGGCGGCCCAGATCTGCGACAACCCCCTGGACGCCAAAGAGGTGCTGGAGCATGTGGGCCTGGGGGACCGGCTGGGCAACTTCCCGGCCCAGCTCTCCGGCGGCGAGCAGCAGCGGGTGGCCATCGCGAGAGCCCTGGCCAAGAACCCCAAGCTGCTGCTCTGCGATGAGCCCACCGGCGCCCTGGACTACGTCACCGGCAAGTCCATTCTGAAACTGCTGCAGGACACCTGCCGCAACGGCGGCATGACGGTGGTTGTCATCACCCACAACACCGCCATCACCCCCATGGCAGACCGGGTGATCCACATCAAAAACGGCTGCGTGTCCGCCATCCAGCGCAACGACCACCCCACCCCCGTGGAGGAGATTGAATGGTGAGGCGCCGAAAGAACCGGCTTACCACCGATGCGGTGCGGGAGGTACGCAACACGTTCAGCCGATTCCTCTCCATCCTGGTGCTGTCCGCCCTGGCGGTGGCCTTCCTGGCGGGCCTTCGGGCCACGGCGCCGGACATGGAGTTCACCGCAGACAACTATTACGACCGCACCTGCCTGATGGACGGCTACGTGCTGGCCACCCTGGGCATCACGGACGAGGACCTGAAGGCCTTAGAGGAGCAGGACGACATCGCCACCGTAGAGGGGATCTGGAACATCGATGCCATCTGCGGGGACACCATCGTCTCCGTTCGATCGCTTCCCCAGAAGCTGAACTTCCTGGACGTCACCGAGGGCAGGCTGCCGGAGGCCCCGGACGAGTGCATCACCGAGAGCCTGCTGCTGGTGCAGCTGGGCATCGGCATCGGGGACAAGATCAGCCTGGTGCTGGACGAGGACAGCGAGGGAGATCTCACCCGGCTGGAGTACACCGTGGTGGGCGTGGCGGAGAGCCCCCTGTATGTGCACACAGACCGGGGCACCTCCTCCCTCGGCGGCGGCTCCATCGATGGCTTCCTGTACATCCCGCCGGAGAACTTCGACATGGACGTGTACACCTCCGCGTACTTCACCTTCCACGGCATGGCGGAGATGGACAGCTATTCCGATGCCTACGAGGACAAGCTGGACGACCTGATCGACAGCCTGGAGAACCTGGCGGACGTGCGGGCGGAGCTCCGGACGGAATCCGTGAAGGGAGACGCCCAGAAGGAGCTGGACGATGCCCGGGCGGAGTTTGAGGACAAGAAGGCGGAGGCCGAGCAGGAGCTGGCGGACGCCTGGCAGGAGCTCTTGGACGCCCGCCAAGAGCTGGACGACGGCTGGAAGGATTACGAGGAGGGCCAGGAGACCTACCGCACGGAGATCGCCGATGCGGAGCAGGAGCTGGCAGACGCCTATCAGGAGCTGCTGGACGGCGAGCAGGAGCTGGCGGACGGCAAACAAGAATATGCAGACGGCCTCGTGGAATATGAGGAGAACGAACAGAAATACGAGGACGGCCTCCAGGACTACCTGCAGGGCGAACAGGACTACGCAGACGCCCTGGCCACCTGGCAGGACGGCAAGGCCGAGTACGATGACGGATACCAGAAGTACCTGGACGGCGAACAGGAGTACCAGGACGGCCTGAAGAAGCTGCAGGACGCAGAGGCGGAGTACGCCGATGGCCTGGCGGAGTTCCAGCAGGGCGAAAAAGACCTGGCAGACGGCCAGACCGAGCTGGAAGACGGCGAGAAAGAGTACGCAGACGGCTTGGAGCAGTTCCAACAGGGCGAAAAAGACCTGGCGGACGGACAGAAAGAGCTGGAGGACGGCGAAAAAGAGTACGCCGATGGCCTGGCGCAGTTCCAGCAGGGCGAGAAAGACCTGGCGGACGGCCAGAAAGAGCTGGAAGACGGCGAACAGGAGTATGCAGACGGCTTGGCGGAGTTCCAGGTGGGCGAGAAGGCCTACCAGGACGCCCTGGCCCAGCTGCAGGACGCCGAGCAGCAGTACCAGGACGGCCTGGCCCAGTATCAGGCCGGGGAACAGGAGTACTTAGACGGCAAGGCGCAGCTGGACGCCGGCGAGGCGGAGTACGCCGCAGGCCTGGCGGAGTTCCAGGCCGGAGAGCAGGCGTATAACGCCGGAAAGGCACAGCTGGAGGCCGGGGAAGCGGAGTACGCCGCAGGCCTGGCCCAGCTTCAGGAGGGTCAGCAGGCGTACGATGCCGGCAAGGCCCAGCTGGAGGCCGGAGAGGCCGAGTATGAGACCAATGCGGCCCTCTATGCCCAGCTGCAGCAGACCTATGACGAGTCTAAGGCGCAGTTGGACGTCTACCGGGCAGGGAAAGATGCTGCATTGCGCGCGGCAAACGTGACCGAAGAACAGGTGCTGGGCCTGGCCAGCCAGGTGGCGCAATTGCAGGCAGAGCTGGCCGTCCAGTACGACCCGGTGAAGGCCGCCCAGCTGGAGGCCATGCAGGCGCAACTGGCGCAGCTGCAGCCCCTGGTCGCGGCCTGCATGGGAGTCCAGCAGGCGGAGGCCCAGCTGGAGGCCGGCAAGGAACAGCTGGACGGATTTAAGGCCCAGCTGGACGCCGGCCGTGCGGAGCTGGATGCCGGCTGGGCGGAGTTAGAGGCCGGTGTGCCAGCCATGGAAGAGGGCCGGGCCACCCTGGAGGCCTCCCGTACCCAGCTGGACGAGGGCTGGGCGGAGTTAGAGGCCCAGACCCCCACCTTGGAAGAGGGGCGTGCCACCTTGGCCGCCTCCCGCACCCAGCTGGATGCCGGCTGGGCGGAGTTGAACGCCGGCAAGGCGGAGCTGGATGCCAGCTGGGAGACCCTATCAGCGGCCAGACAGCAGTTGGACGATGGCTGGGCAGAGCTGAACGCCCAGACCCCAACCCTGGAGGAGGGCCGGGCCACCCTGGCGGACGCCCGCAAGGAACTGGACGATGGCTGGGCGGAGCTCAACGAGGGCAAAGCCGAGCTGGACGAAAACCGCGGCACCCTGGAGGACGCCCGCAAAGAGTTGGACGACGGCTGGGCGGAGCTGGAGGACGGCAAAGCCGAGCTGGAGGAGAACCGGGGCACCCTGGAGGACGCCCGCAAAGAGTTGGACGATGGCTGGGCGGAGCTGGAGGACGGCAGGGCCGAGCTGGAGGAGAACCGGGGCACCTTAGAGGACGCCAAGAAGGAGCTGGACGACGGCTGGGAGGAGCTGCGGGACGCCCGCATCACCCTGGACGACAGCAAGGCCGAGCTGGCGGACGCCAAGAAGGAGCTGGATGACGGCTGGGCGGAGCTCATGGACGCCCGGAAAGAGTTGGACGATGCCCGCCAGGAGCTGGAGGACGGCAAAAAAGAGCTGGAGGACGGCAAGCAGAAGCTGGAGGACGCCCGCATCGAGATCGAAGACGGCGAGCGGGAGCTGGAGGACGGCTGGAAGGAGTACGAGGACGGACAGCAGGAGCTGGCGGACGCCAAGGTGGACGGCCAGAAGGAGCTGGACGATGCCCTGGTAGAGCTCCAGGACGGCGAGGCGGAGTATGCAGACGGCCTTGTGGAGTATGAAGACGGCAAGGCCGAGGCGGACGAGGAGATCGCCGATGCCCAGCAGAAACTGGACGATGCCCAGGCGGAGCTGGACAAGGTGGACGACTGCGAGTGGTATGTGCTGGGCCGGAACACCAATGTGGGCTTTGTGAGCTATTCACAAGACGCCGAGCGGGTGGGGAACCTGGCCAGCATCTTCCCCATCATCTTCTTCCTGGTGGCGGCCCTGGCCTGCCTCACCACCATGACCCGTATGGTGGAGGACCAGCGCACCCAGATCGGCTCTCTGAAGGCCCTGGGCTTCTCCCGGTGGGCCATCGCCAAGAAGTACATCGGGTACGCCTTCTTTGCCAGTTTCTTCGGCGGGCTCTTAGGCCTGCTGATCGGCGGCACCCTGTTCCCCTGGGTGATCGCCAACGCATTCAACATCATGTACGACATCCCCGCCCTGGAGTACAAGCCCCAGGTGCTGATGTTCGCCCTGGCGGTGCTGGCCGCCGTGGTCTGCACCACTGGCGCGGGCCTCTGGGCCTGTCTCTCCACCCTGGTGGACACCCCGGCCAACCTGATGCGGCCCCGGGCGCCGAAACCCGGCAAGCGGGTGCTGCTGGAGCGGATCACCCCCATCTGGAGCCGGCTGAGCTTCACCTGGAAGGTTACCATGCGCAACCTCTTCCGGTATAAGCGCCGCTTCTGGATGACAGTCATCGGCATCGGCGGGTGCACCGCCCTGATCGTCACGGGCTTTGGCCTTCACGACTCCATCTTCTCCATCCTGGACCGGCAGTTCGATGAGATCTCCCTCTACGATGCCACCATCGGGGTGGACCCGGAGGCGGAGTCGGAGGACCTGCAGACCGTGGAGGACTACCTCAACGCCGAGCCCGGCGTGGCCCGGTGGCTGGACACCAGCTCCATCACGGTGGACACCTCCACCACGGGCCTGGCGTACAGCGTGTCCCTCTACGCCATAGACGACATGGACACCTTCACCCAGTTCATCGACCTCCGCCACCGGCTGGACAGCGAACCCGTCTCCCTGCCGGAGGACGGCGTGATCATCACGGAGAAGCTCTCAGAGCTGCTGGAGGTCCAGGTGGGGGACAGCATCACCATCACCAAGGACGATGAACGGTATGAGGCCGTGGTGCGGGACATCGTGGAGAACTACGTCCGCCACAACGTCTACCTCTCCGAGGGCATGTATGAGCAGCTCTTCCAGGAGGCGCCGGAGATCAACACCATCTTCCTGGAGTACAAGGACGCCACGGACCAGGAGTCCAGCCGGGTCTCCAACGACCTCATGGCCATGGACGCGGTTACCGCCTATTCGTACATCGCCACCATCCGGGACACCTTTACCAACAGCATGGAGGCCATAGACTACGCGGTGGTGATCATCATCCTGGCCGCCGCGGCCCTGGCGTTTGTGGTGCTCTATAACCTCACCAACATCAACATCACGGAGCGGACCCGGGAGCTGGCCACCCTGAAGGTGCTGGGCTTCACAGACCGGGAGACCACCGCCTACGTGTACCGGGAGAACATCTTCTTAACCCTGTTCGGCATCCTGATGGGCCTTGTGATGGGCCGGCTGCTGCACAGCTGGATGGTGCTCACCGTGGAGGTGGACCTGGTGATGTTCGGCCGGACGGCCCCGCCCTATGCCTACGGGCTGGCCGCCGCCCTCACGGTGGTGTTCTCCATCATCGTGAACATCGCCGCCCACTACAAACTCAAAAAAGTGGATATGGTGGAGAGCCTGAAGACCGTAGAGTAGGGCAACACCGGACAAAAATTGCAACCGGGCGCCGCGAGGCGCCCGGTTGCTCTCTTTCGGGGATGAACTTGTCTGCTTTCAGGCCGTGGGGTGCTGCGCCCGCCAGGCCGCCTCCTCTTCCTCGATGGCCCAGTACACCGGCATCATGCCGACCTTGTTGGGGGTGTGGACGGGGAGTTGGTAGATGTCGTGGCCGGGGAAGGGGTTGCCCTCCACGAGACAGGGGCCGTCTGGGGTGAAGCACACGTCCCAGCCCACGTACCGGAGCTCCGGCTCCAGCCTGGCCGCAGCCTCCACCATCTGCCAGGCCCTGTCCCAGTCCGGGAAGGCGAACCCCTGGATGGGGGTGCCGGTGGCGGGGTGGTGGGTGTACAGGTTCTTCTTCTTGTCCAGGGCCCGGTCCGTAACCACACCGCTGTCCCTGTCCACCGGGGCCACCATGCCGCCGCTGTTGAAGTTGTCCACGAACCTGCCGTTGCCGATGCGGAACATGGCGGAGACGTGGTGCACCTTGCCGCTGTCTCCCAGCAGGGTTACCATCCGCACCGTGTTGATGGACCCGGGGTACACCGCCGCCACCGCGGGGTGCTGCTGAATGAGCTCCTCCAGTTCTAAATCCGGGGCCCTCTCCAGAAGGTGCCGATAGAGCGCCTCCCGGTCTGGGAAATCGGAGGCGTCCAGCTTCTCGATGCCCCAGCCGCAGCTGCCGTTGTCCGGCTTTGCCATGAACTGGGGATGCCTGTCCAGAAAGGACATCACGGCCTCCCGGTTGTCTTGCAGCACCGGCACCCAGTCCCTGCGGAGAAAGGCGGAGAACTTGCCGTTGAAGGCGATCTTGCTGTCGAAATCGGGGCGGTGGGCGGGGTCGTTATAGCGGCGGACGATGTCGTTGTTCCGGCCCCGGGTGAGATAGGTGTCCCGCTGTTTGGGGGTGAGGTTGTACATCTCATAGAGGTCGTAATCCATGTAGCCGGCGCCGTACCGCACCGCGCAGCCCCGGATGTCCCAGAGGAGGGCCAGCCGCCCCTTGCCGGTCTTCTCGTGCATGGAGTTGATCTTGTCCCACATCTGCTTATAGTTCAGGTCTTTCAGCCGCTGCAGGATATACTGGATGGTCACAGGCATCGCCCTTTCCGCATTGCGTTTCAGGTTACGGCAGATTGTATCACAGCGAATCCAACGGTGCAAGGGAAATCGTCCCTCCGGAAATGCCCCGGTTGCCATCCTTGTGGACCCGGCTGCAGGATTGTGCCCCGGGCCCGCCCCATTTTGGCGCTTTTGCCCCTGGACAGGCGCCGGCTCAGGTTGTATACTTCAAACGCAATTTCGGTTTACAATTCGGAGGGATCCCCATGTCTGCTGTTGATACCCGCATTCGCGCCCTGGCGCTCTGCGCCGTCTTCACCGCGCTGCTCTGCGTCCTGGCCCCGGTGGCCGTGCCCATCGGTCCGGTGCCCATCACCCTGGCCACCTTCTTCGTGCTGCTGGCGGCCGATCTTCTGGGCTGGAAGTGCGCCACCTTTGCCATCGCCGCCTACATGCTCCTGGGCTTTGCCGGCCTGCCGGTGTTCTCCAACTTCCAGAGCGGCGCCGCCCCGCTGATGGGCCCCACCGGCGGCTACCTGATCGGCTACATCCCCATGGGCATTGTGGCGGGCCTCATCGGGGAGGCTGCCAACCAGCGCTCAGGTGTCGCCAGCCACGTCCTGCGGATCGGGGGCATGGTGCTGGCCACCGCCGTCCTCTACCTTCTGGGCACCGTCTGGTTTTGCTTCCTCACCGGCAGCGCCGTGCCCCACGCCATGGCGGTGTGCGTGCTGCCCTTTCTCCCGGGAGACGCCCTGAAGATCGCCGCGGCCGCCGCTGTGGGTGAGGTGGTGCGCCGGAGACTGCAGCTGGCGGGGCTGCTCTGAGAAAACAGGTCCCATACGGCAAGGCGCCGGACAGAGAGCACTCTGTCCGGCGCCGATTGATTTCTATCAGGCGAGGGAAAACCTATAGGTGAGGGGCAGTTCCCCTGTGCGGGGCCATGTCTGAGGGAGGGTCTGTCTCCGCGGGGCTCTCCTGGCTCTCGGAGCCGGGCTCCTCAGCGGCGTCCGGTGTCTCACTGGCCTCCGGTGCCGGGAAACCGCTGGCCTCAGGCTCTGGGGACGCCGCGGGCTCGGGAGAGGTACTGGGATCTGGAGACGTGCCGGGTGCCGGGGACTCCTCCGGCGGGGCGGACGTATCGGGCGCCGGGGATTCGGCGGGATCTGGGGAGGCACTGGGCTCCGGTGATGCGCTGGGTTCCGGTGATTCACTGGGCGCGGGAGATTCGCTGGGAAGCGGGGAGGCGCTGGACTCCGGTGTCGGGCTGCCAGAGGGGGCCGGGGAGGCAGACGCGGCGGGAGTTGTGTCCGGCGGGGTGGGGAGCTCGGTGCCCAGCTGCTGGCGCAGGACCTCTTTCATCTTCATGCAGATCACCACGGCCTGGGCCCGGTCTGTGGTGGCCATGGGTGCAAAGTTTCCGCCGGTGCCGGAGACCACTCCCAGGGCGTACATGGCAGCGGCCGCGTCCTGTCCCTCCTGGGGGATGGCGTCCCAGTCCCCGATGGACTTCCGGGCGGCCTCTGTGGCGTCCCGGTCCGGGGCGTGGATGCCCAGGTCCAACAGAATGTTGTATCCCACCTGGACCAGCTGATACCGAGGGATGCTGGCCTTCAGGCTGATTACCCCCAGGCCGTTGAAGGACTCGTGGTTCAGCAGCACGTTGTATTGGGCGTCAAACCAGGTGGTGCCGGCGGTCTCGGCGGTCTCTGCGGCGTAGAAGGTGTTGGCCGCGAGAACCGTGAAGGACATGGCATCGATGGGGGTGTCCGGGGCGAACAGCATGTGCCCGGTCTGGGGGTCTGTGCCCACCCCCACCACCATGTGGGAGAGATAGGCGTCCTGGATGTACGAAAAGGCCCAGTGGTTGGAGGGGACGTCGTCAAAGATGATGCGGGTGGCAGATGCGGCGCAGTGGCCTGCCAGAAGAGCCAGCGCTAAGAGCGCAGCGCATAGTTTCTTGTGCATAGGAATCTCCCTTCGCGGTGTGCGGCAGAGGGCGCCGCGGCGCAAATTCGTGAGAAATGGGAAAAGAAAAATCCAGACTCTATTATACTGTCTCAGACGGTGGATTTCAATTAGCAAGTTATTACAAAACTGTGAAGAAATCTGGAAAAGAGCATCCGTTCTCCGGCGGAATTTCGCATTTTGTCCTATAGAGGATCGGACTGGGGGAAATTCCCGGCCGGAATGGGGCCCAATCGCCGGATTGGGAGACCGATTTTTCCCTTTTTTCTTGACGAACCCCCTCGCACCGTGCTACACTCTTGCCGGAAAAGCAAGGAGGATGCTCGCATGAAAAAAATCGGACTCGCATATGCTATGGCAGGCGAAATCGAGAGCCTGCTGCGCCAGGGAGAGGGCAAACTGCTGGAGACGGTGGCCGGCGTCTCCGTCTACGAGATCGAGCCGGGGATTTTGGCCTACACCAGCGGGGTGGGCAAGGTGAACGCCGCCATCGGGGCTCAGATCTTCATAGACCGCTATCAGCCGGACTGGATTGTGAACGCCGGGGTGGCCGGCTGCTACCACGATGTCCCCATCGGCACCGTGGTGCTGGCAGACAGCTTCGTCCAGCACGACATGGATACCTCCCCCATGGGAGACCCCATCGGCTATGTGTCCACGGTGAACACCATTGAATTCCCCACAGACGATGTGCCGCTGGCCAAGCGCATCCTCATGCAGCTGGGGGTGGAGCACGTCACCGGCAAGGTGGCCACCGGCGATGCCTTCATGACAAGGGGCCCCCGGGCGGACTGGGTGGCCAAGACCTTCCACCCGTACCTCTGCGAGATGGAGGGCTGCGCCGTGGCCCAGACCTGCCTGCGCAATGGGGTGAAGTTCACCGCCCTGAAGAGCGTGTCAGACCGGCTCTGCAAGGAGAACAACGCCGCCGAGTACTTTAACTTCGCCGAGGCCATGGTGCGGCTGAACCGGGTGGTTCTGCCCTTCGCCCAGGCCCTGCGGGACCAGGAGGAGAACGGATAATGGATCGCATCGCAAGTTTCCAGGTGGACCACACCAGGCTGCTCCCCGGGATGTACCTCTCCCGCCGGGACGGCTCCATCACCACCTTCGATCTCCGCTTCAAGCGGCCCAACACCGGGGATCTGCTCACCAATGCGGAGATGCACTCCGTGGAGCACATCATCGCCACATTGCTCCGCAACGGCCGGTGCAAGGACGCCATCATCTACTTCGGCCCCATGGGCTGCCAGACAGGCTTCTACCTGGTGCTGGATGGCGCCAAGGTCTCGGACGGCGAGGCCGTAAAACTGGTCCAGGAGACCTTTGCCCAGGGCGCCGCCTGGGAGGGGCCCATGCCCGGCAAGAGCGCCGAGGAGTGCGGCAACTACCGCAACCTGGACACCGCACTGGCCCGCGCCCAGTGCGCCTATTACTGCCAGGTGATCCAGGACTGGACCGAGGAAAAGCTGGCCTATTGAGCCCGAAAGGAGTAGACCGCATGCGCATGCACATCAAGAAGGGATCCAACTTCGGCAGGATGATCGCCGTGGTGAAAGACTGTGAGGGCGAGGTGTTCCTCAAGAGCGACCAGGGGGACATCCTGAACCTGAAATCCACCCTCTCCCAGTACGTGTTCGTCTCCATGGGGGTGGACGCGGACATCTGGGACTGGGTGATCGAGTGCTCCGTCCCCGGAGACTACGAGGTCCTGGCCCCCTTCCTCACCCAGGGACCGGACTGAAGTTGTGCCCCTGCTCTGATCTCATACACACGGCAAACAGCGGCCCGGCCTCCGCAAGGGAGGCCGGGCCGCATTGTCCTTTTTGGGTTGTCTGCTGGCTGTTGGCTTTGCGCAGGCCTCTCCGCAGGCTTTTACACCTGGGGCAGCTTGGCCAGGGAGGCGGCGATGTCCTCGTCCGTGGGGATGTTGTCCGTCATCTCGCCGTTGTGGAACTTCTCATAGGCCACGAGGTCGAAATAGCCGGTGCCGGTGAGACCGAAGACGATGTTCTTCGCCTCGCCGGTCTCCTTGCACTTCAGGGCCTCTTCCATGGCCACGAGGATGGCGTGGCTGGACTCCGGGGCGGGGAGGATGCCCTCTACCCGGGCGAAGTACTCCGCGGCCTTGAAGACGTCGGTCTGCTTTACGGAGACGGCCCGCATATAGCCGTCGTGGTAGAGCTGAGACAGGATGGAGCTCATGCCGTGGAAGCGGAGGCCGCCGGCGTGGTCCGGGGACGGGATGAACTGGCTGCCCAGGGTATACATCTTGGCCAGGGGGCAGATGGAGCCGGTGTCGCAGAAGTCATAGGCGAACTTGCCGCGGGTGAAGCTGGGGCAGGATGCGGGCTCTACGGCCACGATGTCGTAATCCGCCTCGCCCCGGAGCTTCTGGCCCATGAAGGGGCTGATGAGGCCGCCCAGGTTGGAGCCGCCGCCGGCGCAGCCGATGATCATGTCCGCCTTGACGCCGTACTTGTCCAGGGCGGCCTTGGTCTCGAGACCGATCACGGACTGGTGCAGCAGCACCTGGTTCAGCACGCTGCCCAGCACATAGCGGTATCCCGGCGTGGAGGTGGCCACCTCTACGGCCTCGCTGATGGCGCAGCCCAGGGAGCCGGTGGTGCCGGGGAACTCGGCCAGGATCTTGCGGCCCACATTGGTGGTCTCAGAGGGGGAGGGGACCACAGAGGCGCCGTAGGTGCGCATCACCTCGCGGCGGAAGGGCTTCTGCTCATAGGAGCACTTCACCATGTACACCTTGCAGTCCAGGCCCAGGTAGCTGCAGGCCATGGAGAGAGCGGTGCCCCACTGTCCGGCGCCGGTCTCTGTGGTGACGCCCTTCAGGCCCTGCTGCTTGGCGTAGTACGCCTGGGCGATGGCGGAGTTCAGTTTGTGGGAACCAGATGTATTGTTGCCCTCAAACTTGTAATAGATGTGCGCCGGAGTGTCAAGCTTCTTCTCGAGACAATAAGCGCGTACCAGAGGAGACGGACGATACATCTTATAAAACTCACGAATTTCGTCCGGGATGGGGATGAAGGGGGTGTCGTTGTCCAGCTCCTGCTGTACGAGCTCCTTGCAGAACACGCCCTCCAGCTCTTCGGCGGCCATGGGGGCGCCGGTGCCGGGGTTCACCAGGGGCGCGGGCTTGTTCTTCATGGCCTCGCGGACGTTGTACCATGCGGTGGGCATCTCATCTTCCGAGAGATAGATCTTGTACGGGATTTCGTTGGTCTTCATGGTTTTGGTTTCTCCTTTCCGATTGGGATGCCGGGACAAAAAGAAAAACCCCTGTCCCCAGCAATCTTCTGCTGGGACAGAGGCTGATGCCTTCTGCGGTGCCACCCGGCTTGACGCGTTTTGCGTCCACTTTCTGCGCACAACCATGCGCTGGATTTGGTAACGGAGTCCCCTCCGGCTCCCCTACTGGCCAACGGCGTTCGGTTCGCCCTCGAAAGCCCATTCAGCACAGCCATCCCCGCCGCAATCCCACCGCCTGCGGCTCTCTGTGTGGTACATGCCGTGCCTACTCACACTTTCTCTTCGGTTTGTTGGCGGTACATTATCACAGGTGGGCGGGGTGTGTCAAGAGGAAAATTGCACATGATTTCCGGAAAGGATGGGAATCCGTTGGTTGGGATGGAGAAAATGGCACGGAGCATGGGAATTGCGGGAGATTTGGAATGTACTTCCAGCCTCTTCTGCGGGCGCCCGCGGGAACCAGACATTTTTGGAAATTTGTCCGTTGCAAAAGCCGGAGGCGTTCGATATAATGGCCCAACTGTCTCGTGGAATGGGATGCCCGGCATCCCGGAGAACCGTTGGAGAGGTGAGGCGACGTGCCAGAGCTCATTCATATCGTCCCGATGCGGGAACTCTTTCTCTATTTCAGCCTGTATTCCTTTTTAGGGTGGTGCATGGAGACTGCGTTTTGCTCCATCCGGCGGCACAAACTGGTGCCCCGGGGCTTCCTCTATGGCCCGGTGTGTCCCATCTACGGCGCCGGCGTGGTGCTGATGATCACCTTCTTCACCCCGCTGAAGGGCAGCATCCCGCTGTTCTATGTCTCGGCCGTGGTGGTGATGTCCTCCTGGGAGTACTTTGTCTCCTGGCTGCTGGAGGTTACCACCCACATGAAGTACTGGGACTACTCAGACCAGAAGTTCAACCTGAACGGCCGGGTGTGCCTGTGGATCAGCCTCACCTGGGGTGTCCTCTCCTATCTCGTGATCTTCTGGATCCATCCCCCAGTGGAGCGGCTGGTGCAGAGCTTCTCCCCATTGGCACAGACCATCCTGTCCAGCTGCCTCGCTACCGCCTTCCTGGTGGATACAGTCTTCACCATCCGGAGCCTGGTACAGCTGTCTAAGGTGCTGGCAGATCTGGCCACCATCCACGATGAGCTCCAGGTGCAGCTGGCCCTGGGCAAGGCGGAGCTCCAGGACCGGGTGGAGGAGCGGGCTACCGCGCTCCGGGCCAAATACAACCGCCAGGCCCTCCTGGTGGAGAAGTACAGCCGCCGTTTTCGCAGCGGGTACTCCAAGCTGCGGGTGGGCCGCAAGTTCCAGCTGCAGCACCAGATCCACCTGGAGGACATCCTGGCCTCTGCCAGACAGGCCAAAGAGAACCTGGACCGGAAGATTCAGCAGGGCAAGGAGAGGCTCCAGAGCGGGATCGGCAGCAACAACTGAGGCTGTGCCGGAGTTTCTGGTGCTTTATGTGGTGCCAAAGTCTGTTTGCCGTGCTGGACGGCGTACATGCTGAGAACAACGAGCCTGCGGGCCTTCCCATGGGGAGGCCCGCAGGCTCGTCTCATTATGTCTCGCTCATCGTTTCGCTCAGTACTCGAAGCGCGGCTGCTTGATCTTGAGAAACAGGAAGGTGAGCGCCAGGGCCAGTCCCTCTGCCACCGCCACTGAGGCCCAGATCCCGTCGGCCCCCCAGCGAATGGGGAGCAGCAACACCGCCGCCACCTGAAACACCATGGTGCGGAGAAAGGAGATCAGCGCCGAGGTGAGGCCGTCGTTGAGGGCGGTGAAGAAGCCGGAGCCGTAGATGTTGAAGCCCATCAGCAGGAAGGACAGGGAGAAGATTCGAAAGCCGGAGACGGTGAGGTCCATGAGAGCGGCATCGTAGCCCACGAACAGGCGGCCCAATGGAATCGCACAGAGCTCCGCGGAGACCACCATGGCGATGGCGAAGGCGCTGAGAATTCCCATGCCGAACCGGAGGAGGCTCTTGAGCTCGCTCTTGTTGCCGGCCCCGAAGTGGAAGCTCACAATGGGCGCCGTGCCCACGGAGTACCCGATGAAGGCCGCGGAAAAGATCATGCTGACGTACATCATGACGCCGTACGCCGCCACGCCGTCCTCTCCGGCGTACCGGAGCAGCTGGATGTTGTACAGCATGCCCACGAGGCTCATGGCGATGTTGTTCAGAAACTCGCTGAAGCCGTTGGTGCAGGCCTGGACCAATGCCTTGCCGTCCATCCGGGTCTTGCCCAGCCGCAGCGTGCCGGCGTTGGGGCGGAAAAACAGCACCAACGGCACCGCGCCGCCCACCACCATGCTCATCCCGGAGGCCACCGCAGCCCCGGCGAGGCGGTACTGCATGGGCAGGGTGGTGACTAACACTGCGTCCAGCACAATGTTCGTTACCCCCGCCGCCACCGTCACCGCCAGTCCCATCCTGGGCCGCTCTGCCGCGGCGAAGAAGGACTGGAACAGCAGCTGCAGCACAAAGAAGGGCATGGCGATGAGCATGATCCGCCCGTATAGGACGCTGTTGTCCAGAAGCTCGCCCTCGGCCCCCAGGAGGACACAAAGCGGGCGGAGCAGGACGAAGCTTGGAATTGCCACCACAATGCCCACAATGAGGGCAGAATAGGTGAAGAGGGAGAACAGCCGGTTGGCCCGGTCTGGATCTCCCTCTCCCATGGTCTTCGCCACCAGGGCCGTGCCGCCGGTGCCGAAGAGAAAGCCGGATGTGGCGAGGATCATGAGAAACGGATAGATGAAGTTCACCGCCGCGAAGGGCGCCTTCCCCGCGAAGTTGGAGACGAAGAAGCCGTCCACCACGCCATAGACGGAGGAGAAGATCATCATGCCGATGGAGGGCAGGGAGAAGCGAAGCAGTCTGCCCGGAGTGAAGTGGCCGGAGAGGGAGAGATCGCTCATGGGTTCTCCTGGAACCAGGCCTGGGCAAAGGCTGCCACCGCCGGCGCCAGGACCTTCATGTTCCAGCCCGTGGTGTTCACCACCAGGTGGTAGTTGGCCCGATCTCCCCAGGCGGTGCTGGAGAGGAAGGAGCGGGTTTGGGCCCTGCCGCGGTCTATCTGCTTCATCTCCCGGAGAATGTCCTTCTCCGTGGCGTGCTCATCCGCCGGCGCCCGCTCCTGGCAGCGCTTTACCTTGGCCTCGGTGTCTGCGCAGACGAAGATGTTGAAGGGGTGGTACTCCGCCAGAATCACATCCGCATCCCGGCCCACGATGATGCAGTCTCTCCCGGAGGCGGCGATCTCCCGGATCACCTTCTCCTGGTCCACCAGAAGGGAGATCCGGCTGATCTGCTGGTGGGAGGGGGTGAGGGTGGCGTGGAACGTGATGGGGTAGCTGTGCCAGCTGCCGTTGTTCAGGGTGTTCTCGATGTACTGTTTGTCCAGGCCGCTCTTGTTGGCGATGGCTGTGATGATCTCGCTGTCGTAATAGTCCCAGGAGAGGATGTCTGCCAGGCGCTTGCCCAGCTCACGGCCGCCGCTGCCAAACTCGCGGCTTACGGTTATGATTTTCATTCCAATTCAGCCCCCTGTTCGTGCTCCCGCTGGTGCGGGGTTCGGTGCTGCCTGGGACGGGATTGCCCCAGCTTTGTGCCGGGAACTTCCATGGGAAAAAGGACCAGCCCCCGTGGCCCTATTTTAGCGCAATCTTTCACGAGATGCAACAACGTTCTGCGAAAAGTTGGAAAAACAAGAGAAGAGCAAATCATTTTTGCGACTATAAATTTACAGATCTTACATTTATGGACATCATTCGAGCGCTTGCAAAGAGCAAATCATCCTGCATCCCTGGTGCGATGCGTGCAATCAGGAAAAGAGAGCCCGGACACCGCCAAATGGCGGCGTCCGGGCGCTGCTGGTTTGTATGGGTTTGGGGATCAGGTCTTCCTCAGGGATAGTTGGATCACTTCACGATCAGGGAGACCAGGTTCTGCATGGCGGCTGCCGCCTGTGCCCGGGTGATGCTGTCTTTGGGGATCAGCTGCTGGTTGCCGTTGCCGTTGATGACGCCGGCGCCAACCGCCCAGGTCATGGCATCCTTGGCCCAGGAGGAGACGGTGTCTGCATCGGAGAAGGTCTGCATGCGGTCGCTGCGGGCGGTGTCCAGACCCAGGTATTTCGCGTAGTTGTACAGCATGGTGGCGAACTGCTCCCGGGTGATGGTGTCTGCCGGGGCGAACTCTCCCGTGCTATAGCCGGCCACGATGCCGTTCTCGCTGGCCCACGCCACCGATTCAGCGTACCACTTGTCTGTGGCCACATCCGGGAAGGAGGCCGCGGTCTTGGGGTTCACCTTGGACTCCAGTGCCCAGAGCATGGTGGCCGCCATAGAGCGGTCTACGTCCATATTCGGGGCGAAGACCATCTCAGTCTTGCTGACACCAGAGAAGATCTCGTGGGTTGCGGCGAAGGAAACGGCGTCTGCGTACCAGCTGGTGGCCGGGACGTCTTCGAAGACGGCGGACCGGGAGACCACTTTCACAGTACCGCTGCCGGGGAGAATGGCGTAGGTAGTGCCGCCTTCCACCAGGGACTTGGGCAGGACGGTCTCCTTGCCGTCCTTGTCCACCAGGACAGCTACCTGGCCGTTCTCCAGTTTCAGAGCGGTCTTCACGCCGCCGGGGACGGTGGTGAGGGTCTTGTCGTCCGCCTTCACGGTGACGGTGACGCTGTCTGCCGCCTTCTGGACGGAGATGGTGACATCGCCGGCCTTGGCCAGGCTGGACAGAGCGCTGTTGTGGAGGGTGACATCGCCCACGGGGGTCTCTACCCGCAGCTTGGCATCGGTCTTTTCCCCCAGATCCTTCACAACGCCGCTGGGGATGGTGACGCTGACTGCGGTGGCATTTTCGGGCACCTTGGGCGCGATGACCACGGTGTCGCTCTTGTTCTGCTCGGCCTGCTTCAGGATCTCTTTGCCCATGCTGTCCGTGATGGTGGTGGAGGCCACACCGTCTTTGACCGCAGCGGAGGGCTTTGCCACAGTCTCGGTTACGACCTCTTCCCCATCCTTGCTGTCTCCGGTTGTGACATCCAGAGCCGGCGTAGTAGAGGGAACGGGGGTGGGAGCAGGTGCGGGCGGTGTAGAGGGCACGGGAGCGGCCGTAGGCGTGGGATTGGAGGGATAGCTGGGATACCAGGGAGATGGATCGGTGGGGGTGGAGGGCTGCTGAGACGGCTGCTCACTGGGCTGCACGGAAGGCTGCTCGCTGGGCTGTTCGGAAGGCTGCTCAGACGGAGGTGTGGTGGGCTCCTCGCTGGGCGGTGTTGTGGGTTCGGTGGTGGGCTGGTCTGTGGGCGGTGTTGTGGGCGGAACCTCCGGCACGGCACCCAGAAGGATGTCGTCCGTGTTCCGGACCCGGAGCACCACCACGCTGGCCCCTTCGCCCTCGGGGTGCATGTAGCTCATGCCGGCGGCGGAGACCTCCATGCCATCCACGATGTCTCCGCTGATGAGGTCCTTGCCGGCCTCATTGTAGATGTAGCCGTCTATGAAGATCCGGACGGGGACCCCGGTGTCGTCTGTGAGCTTGAACTGGGACACCTTGCCCTTGCCGTCCCGGAGGATCTCGCTCACGATGCCCTTGGTCTGGACATACTGGCCGCCGTAGGCTGCGTAGTCTGCGGCCTGAGCGGTGGTGAGGACCTTGGCGGAGTAAATGTGCGGGGCGTCATCCAGAATGCTCAGGGAGATGATCTGGATCTCGCGGTCGTCCTGATAGGCGTCTGTGTAGCCTAGAATGCGCACCTTGGTGCCGATCTTCAGGCCGGTGTCTGCATAGGGGAATGCGGTGGTGCCACCGGTCTCGTCCTGCACGTAGATGGCGTCAAAGAAGGTGGTGCCTTTGTATACGGTGCCGCTGGTGACATACCCCTCGATGACGAAGAGCTTGCCCAGAGGCGCCTTGCGGGTGTCTGCAATGGGGGTGACGGACTTGGTGAGGCAGAGGGCCTTGAGGATGTTCTCGTAGATGGTGCGGTTGGCGTAGGGCAGATCCCAGATGTTGTCCAGCTCCGCCTTTACTTCGAAATCCGAGAGGAACACGCCGCCGGCTGCGAAGACGTGGCCGGCGCCCACCTTTTCATAGGCCAGGAAGGTGACGGGGTTCTCGCCGAGCTTGATGCCGCCAACGCCGTCTCCATCGGAGTCTATGGAGTATGTGGTGTCGAAGCCGCGGACCAGCCAGGTGCCGTTGCCGGGATCCACCGAGCAGCCGGAGTACTGGCTGTATGTCTGATAGGTCTCGCCCTCCGCCACATCTTTGGCGGTGATCATGCCCTTCAGCCAGGGGGCTGCGATGGGATCGTCCATGTTGTACGTCTCGGGATAGAGGCGGTAGTTCTGGCCGCCGTTGTGGGTGTCGTCGCAGACCTCATCGTCGTGGATCTTCATGGTGGAGCCGATGGCCTCTAGAAGGGCGGTCTGCTGGGCTGCGGCGTGATAGTTGGCTCCCGAAGCGCCCTTGTCCTGATAGTCTGCCAGGCCTGTGACAACCACGGCGCCGCCGTTCTGGACGTAGTCCCGCACCATAGCGATGAAGCTTTCGTCATAGAGGCTGGGGAGATAGTCTCCGGCGTTGGCCGTGCCAGATTTCCGGGCGGGGGCAGAGAGCACCAGCAGGCTGCAGTTCTGGAGCATCTCTGGGGTGATGGTCTTGCCCGGGCCCACCACTGTGACCTTTACGGCGTTGTTGGCGGCAATGGCCGTCATGTTGCCCATGTTGCCGCCGTAGTAGCCGGTTACGTAGTCGTTGTAGTGGGTGCCGTCCACCAGAATGCTGGTCACCAAAGTGGCTGGCATGACGGTGATCTCAAGATCCTGGGTGTAGGTCTTCTCCATGCCGTTCAAAACGCCGTTCACCGTGGCGGTGAGGGTGTAGATGCCGTCTGTGGGGAAGGTGTAGGTGAAGGTGGTCTCGGCAGTGCCCATGCTCTTGACCCGGGTGATGTCGCTGAGGGTGGCCAGAGTGGCGCCGGTGGCCTTGTCTGTGATCACAATGCTGGAGACCGTGAGGGCCTTCTTCTCGTTGTTATAGAGGGAGAGGTCGAAGGTCTGGGGCTCGCCTGCTACCGTGAGAGACTCCTGGGCGGTGAACGAGGACACGCCGATGGCCTCAACTTCGCCCACCCAGACCGGTGCTGTGACGGCGATGTCCCCGTCTGCCTGGGTGACCTTGATGTAGTAATAGTTGTACGTTGTGGGAACCTTGATGGTTACGGTCTCATGGTTCAGGGTGGAGGTGGCCTCTCCTGCCACCTTGCCGCCGTTCACGATCACCTGGACGGTGGCCGTGCCGTGATCCAGTTCATCGGGGTCGTACAGATCTACCGTGATGGTGGCGGTGTCTTCCACATCGGAGGGAGTGAGGATAGTGCCCATGAGCTGGCCATCGAACTGGTAGTAGATCTCCAGGTTCAGGTCCTCAGTGGCGTACACGCGGTAGTTCCGCATGGCGTCATAGATGGCATCTTCTGTGAGTTCGTCTACCAGAACCACATCGCGGCCGTTGTTGGCATCGCCCCAGTGGCCCTTGTGGTTGTCCTGGTTGTTGGTGGGGGCAAGGTGCCAGCCTTTGTCCAGGGCACGGGTATAATACTCGTAGCTGGGGAAGTAGCCGCTTGAGCCGATGGCGCCCTCGCCGTTGCCGACCTCGATCAGGGTGATGAGGTCATCGATCTCGGGATCATAGTACGAGAAGTCCGAGAAATCGCCGAAGGTGGTGCCCGGGTGGTTAAATTGGCTGATGGAGGCCGGGGCGTTCTTCAGCTCGGCATAGTAGTTCTGCAGGGCCGTGCTGTATGTGGTATAGGCGCTCTGAGTGCGGTCCTGGAAGCCGGTGGTGTTGAAGGTGTTGATGTGGCCAAGGCCGTTGGACCAGGTCATCTCATATCCAAAAATTCCCACAAAATAGCTGTTGGTGGCGGTTTCGGCATTGTCGTGTCCGGTGGTCCACTCGCCGCTTACGGGATCGTTGATGGAGCGGGTACCGCCGTTGTTGCCGGCGTTATCGAAGGAGTTGGAGTGGTCTGTTACGGCCAGGAAGTCCATGTTCCACTCTTCGCCCAGGCCGTCCGCGTGGGCATAGGCGGCAGCGGGATCTTCCGTGCCGTCCGAGAAGCCGGTGTGGGAGTGCATCTGGCCGAAGAACAGGTCATAGCGCTCCTTCTGACGCTCGGTGAAGGTCCTTGATGTGACAGAACTGTTGGCGAGGCCAGACTTGCTGGCGTAGGCCTCTACGGTGAGGGAGCCAAAGCCTTTTTCCACGGGGATGGGTTTGGTGTACTGGACAAAGTCCACTTCGCCGTTGCCATCTTTGTCGGTCGTCATGGCGTTGGTGCGGTACCAGATGGTGGCATCGGCAGTGCCGCAGGTGAGTTCGATGGTGGCGGTGTTGGCATCTGTGAAGACGATACCGCCGCCATTGGGTTTCATCTTAACCGCTTCCACGGTGCCAGCTGCATAGACGAGGCGGCGTACTGGGCCCGCAATGCCATTCTGGATCGCCTGGATCTCCAGCGCGATGGGAAGTTCACTGGGAAGAACAGCAGAGGTGCCTGCGGTCCAGCCTGTGTGGACGGTGCCATCCAGTTTCACAAAGCGGTACCGTATGGAGGCGCCTGCGTTGGAAGGCATGAGCTGAATTGTGGTGCCGGCGGGGACATCATCCTCCTGGCCGTCTGGCTCTGCAGTGACATAGCCGGGGACGGACGGGTCATTGATGGGGCTACCAACAAGCTTCACGGAGTCTATACGGACGTTACCGCCAATGGTGCCAGAAGCGCCGCTAACTTTCGTGCTGCCCGGGACAAGGCGGATCAGCAGATTGTCTGTATTTTCGGCTCCAGCGGGGACAGGGAAGCTGAAACTGTAATATTGACTGTCTTTATTGATGGTAATCGCACCATTGGTGATGTCATAGCTGCCAGAGACGTTCTCTTTTGTGCCGTAGTCGTAGTATGCATACGTGCAAGTCCCTGTTTCAAAGTTGGCGAAGTTTGTCCCGCCATCTATAGAGTACTGCAGTGTGTAATTTTTAGCGCCTGCAGAGGTTACACGCATACGGAAGGCCAGCGTCATGTCGCCGTATCCCTTGGTGGAGAGGGCGAACTGCATGTAGTCTCCCTCTTTGGCGCCGATATTTTCGCCGCCCATGTAGTAGTTGTAGTTGGGATTTTCAGCTGTGCTGCCAGAGCCTTCTGTGCGCTTGTACGGCTGTGCATCTAAGCCGTTTGCCTTTACGGTGAAGATGGCGTTTTCATCCAGCATATCGCCGGTCTTGTAAAGGTCTCCCTGCACTTTCTTCGATTGTGCTTCGCCGTATGGACCGCCACCACCCCACTGGGCGATGGTGTCTTCGATCTCATCATCCGTGGGAAGCTTTGTGCCGAGCATGGCTTCTGTGAAGAACTGCATGAGGTAGGCATCGCCGCCATTGTCGTAGAAGGTGGTGAAGCTGCCGTTGAAGACTTCAAGAGCCATAGTAGTTGTAGCGCTGACAATGTTGTAGCCACCGCTGACGGCTTTTACTCTCCATGTGGTGGCAACGTCCCCTGCGGCAGCTGGGTCCACAAGTGCTATGGTGTTGATCGAAGACTTCGTGCCCAGCAGCTTGCCGTCTGGGGTGGTGAAGGTATAGACGGCGTTTTCATCCGTGCCGCTGACCCCTACTGTGAGGAGGAGAGGAGTGGTTTCTGCGAAGAGCTTCCCACCGCCTGCGGTTGCACTGATACCCTTGAGGTTACTGCCGCTGGTTGTCCCTGTGAGGGCCAGCTGGTTAGTCGGATTGAAAATGACAACCCGATCTCCGTTTTGCGGGAGATAGCCAGATTCTTCGGGTTCGACCTTCTGTACTTCCACGTTGGCTTCGGTGAAGAACTGCATGACGTAGTCGCTGTTATTTGTTTTAAAGCCGTATGTGGTGAAGTTGCCGTTTGATTTGTAGCATTCAAGAGCCTGGTTGTATGTGCCTTGATAATTGGCATAGGTGCTAAGAATCTTGTAGCCACCATCGATTTCGCTAATTTCCCATTTGTGGCCGATGGCTCCTTCGAGGTCGACAAGGTTCAGCGTGTTACCGTCCAAGGAGGTGTTTAGGTACTTGTGATCTGGCGTTTCAAACGTATAGATGGTTTTCTCACCTTCAACAGTGGTACGAACTGTAAGAACAAGATGCGAGCCATCTGTGACGAGTTGATCGCCTTTTACTGTTGCGTCTGCGCCGGAAAGTTTATCTCCATTGGCGTTGCCGGTGAGTACCTTTCCGTTACCGGTGTTGTAGATAACAACCTTGTCGCCATCCTTAGGAATGTAGGCGGGGGCTTCTTGCTCAGGCTCTTTTATTTCCACATTGGCCTTGAGGTAGAACTGCATGGTGTAGGCTGGAGTGCTCTTTTCATCATAGGTGGTGAAATTGCCGTTGTAGACTTCGAGAGCCAGTGCTTTTGAATTGTATGTTGCTGTGGCACTGACAATCTGGTAACCATCGTTGGTTGATACGATCTTCCATGTGGTGGCGATGTCCTCTTCAGAGTCAGCAGCGACAAGGGAAATGCCATTGCGTGCGGATTTCGTGCCGAGCAGCTTGTTGTCTGGGGTAGTGAAAGTATAGACAGTGTCATCGCCTGTGCCGCTGACACCTACTGTGAGTACAAGAGGCTCACCTTCGGCAATGAGTTTGTCGCCTTCTACAGATGCTGTTGCGCCGGCATAATAATTGGTGCCTGCGGTTCCTGTGAGTACCTTGTTGTTATCAGAATTGTAGATGACAACCTCATCACCATCTACAGGGAGATAGAGATCTTCAGAAGGGGTGGGAGTCGGGTCAGAATTGGGGGTTGCAGGAGTGAGAATAAACTGATATCTATCTGGTGCTGAACTGAAGTTACTGCCGTTCGCATCAAAGTTAGAAAAGGTGCTGTATTCGATCCTCAGATCATCGCGGGTGTCACTGCGAATATTGTAGACACCTGGCTTATCTGTGACAGGCTCAAGTCTCCATTCTGTGTCAGTGGCGTTTTCGGCAAGATTGAGACTCGTATAGCCTGAAGAAATGCCGAGCTTTTTCCCATCATAGGAGATGGTGACTTTCCCGTCTCCTGTATCTTCAATAGTCCAGATCTCGGTGTTGCCATACCCAGTGAGTTTGCCGCTCTCGTCCGAGACGGAGATAGGGTTGTGATAGTAGCCGGATTTCTCGCTGGACATGGCAACTTTGTAGTTCGGATTCCAAATGACGTATGTATTTGAGGGTGCCAGTCTGTAGAGGGACACGGCTTCCTGAGAGGATCCGTAGAAGCGAAAACGTGAACTGTTGCCACTATTATAGAACTGGAAGGAGAGGGTATCATTGGCTGCGATCTTGAGGGTGCCACCAGTCATGGTGATAGAAATGGGGTTCTCCATGGCGGTATCGATATCGCCTAATGAAGGGTCACCATTCTTGGTGCCTGTTTTATACATGTACTTTCCATCTGAACGTTTCAGAAGGTACCCGCTATCCGATTTTGAAATGGTAATCGCGTTGGAAATGCTGCCTTTGATAGTGCTGCCTGTTATCGTGGTCTCAACGTAATTCATTGCAGTTGTCCCACCATTATAGACATACGCTGTAGAGGCATCGTACTCATAGACAATCAGGTAGGTACCAGACCAATCACCTGGATCTTCCGTTACCTTTATCCATGTTGCGTCATCTGTGCTTGGCTGTTGCTCGGGTTCAGGGTCAGGCGTGGTTGTTGGTTTCTCGGTTGGTGTAGTTACAGGCGGTGTAGGTTCTGCGCCTGGTGTTGTGGGCACGCCTTTAATCGTAATTCCACCATCAATATAGAGGGTTCCAGTTGTCCCAATACTGCCATTGCCATTTGCAGCCTTTGGGGTATCGACCACGAGACGAAACTCTGCCCTTTCAAGATTGCTCATTGCATTATCGGGCAAGGAAATTGTAAATGCATCTTTCTTACTACCGGGGGAAGTGATTGTAATACTGTCACCAAATGATATCCAATCATCGTTTACTTTTCCTTGAAGCTGAACACTAGCTGGGCCAGTTTTAGATGCATAAATGGCTCCAGAGATCGTTAGTGAACTATAACCAGTGGTAGGGGTGGCAAATGTTAAAGCCTCACCCTCTTCCCAGTTGTTACCTCCGAACCTTATGCCGTTAGTGCTACTATAATTTGTGGCTTTATCATTTGTACGTTTTATGTCTTCCAGAAGATCACGAAAGAAACCACCTTTTTTCTGCTCGTTGCTAAATGTCCAAGAGGCGATCGTCTCAGGTTCAACAGCATCTGCACCCATTGCTAAAATGGGCAGGGTAGAGAAGGCCATGAGAACAGCCAACAGCATGGCCAACAGTCTGTTCCAGTACTTCTTCATGTTACAACTCCTTCTTTTGTATGATTTGGGGAATTCTGCTTGCTAGTTTCCGCAGCGTGTGGTATGCTGGGTTACGGGCTGATCTTCCACCTCCTTGCTTTTCCCTCTGCGAAACGTGACCTCATTATAGTTGGAAATCCGCCCCAATTCAACGTCCCAATTTGGCAAAACGGACAAAAAACTTGACTAAACTTCCAAAAAGGGTGATGCTCCGTGCAAAAACAGACAAATCCTTTGCCTCACCGTATACGGGCGATGATGCCCCAAATTACCGCTCTAACCCTATCTCTGATCCTGTTTTTCGCCCTCTACGCGTATGCTCACACCGGCCGTTCTACCTTTGACCGCAATGGCATCGGCATCGCATACGAGACGGCTCGGGTGCTGGAAATCCTGGAGGACAACACAGAGATAGACCCCGATACAGAGAACGTCCGCCGTGGCAGCCAGCAGCTTCGCGTGGAGATCCTCACTGGCCGCTACGCTGGTGAGGAACAGGAGGTCACAAACTACCTCAGCGCCATGTACAACGTATACCCGGCGGTGGGGGATAAGATCTCCATCTCCATCAACACCATTGAGGAGGGCGTGTACTCTCTCAGTGTCTATAACTACTCCCGGGATCTCTTGATCTGGGGCTTTGTGGGCTTCTTTGCCCTGATCCTGGTGCTGGTGGGGCGAAAGAAGGGCTTCCAGGCGCTGCTGAGTCTCGGCATCACCGTGGCCTTTGTGCTCTTCCTGCTGGTCCCTCTCCTGGTACAGCGGGGCTGGCCCACAATCCCTACCACCATGGGAATCGTGGCCTTCACCATGTTTGTCTCGTACGTCATCCTGGACGGCGTTACCGTGAAGTCCATGGTGGCGATGGCCGGCAGTGTAGGCGGCGTGGCGTTGGCGGGGATCTTTGCCTATGTGGCGGCGAAATTGGTGCATATCTCCGGGCTGAACATGGATGAGGCGGAGAGTCTGCTCCTCACCGCTGCAGACCACGGGCTGAAGGTGCGGGGACTCTTCATCTGCGGGGTGCTCATCGCCTCCGAAGGTGCTGTGATGGACATCGCCATGTCCATCAGCTCCGCGATCTCAGAGCTTCACGATGTGAACCCGGATCGTACCATGCTGCAGCTCTTTCAGTCCGGCATGAACATCGGACGGGATGCCATGGGTACCATGGCCAATACGCTGGTGTTGGCTTTTGCCGGTGCCAGCCTGAACATGATGATCTTTATCTACGCCTACGATGTCAGCTACATCCAACTCATGAACACAGACTTTGTGGCCATTGAGGTGATCCGGGGTCTGGCCGGCAGTCTGGGCATCATCCTTACGGTGCCGCTGGTGGCTGCTTTGGGCTCGGCGCTGCTGGGAAAGAAGAAAGCGGGAGACCAGAAGGAGAGACGCGGCAAGTAGGAGATCGGTATAGCAGTGGTAATAACGTGCAGTGCAAATCAGGAGAGTCGCCATTCGTTGGTGACTCTCCTGATTTGCATTTCAGCTTCCCCGATGCTTCGGAATGTGTTGTATGGAAGGACTTGCGGCGTAATGCGGCATGAACGAATACCGATGATTCAAATCTGCACAGCGAATAGATGTCCGAAATAAACCTGCTGCACATGGAGTAAGCATAAAATATTGCGTAGGTGGGCGGCTCTCGTGCCTGTTACTGGCTTGCTCTATATTTTGCTTTCTTGCTCCCTAAAACTGTGTGTATTGCATTAAAGTCATGTGCACTACTTTAAGATCTCGGGGGGGGGGTAAGACGTTCATGGTATAATGGCACACCATACTAGTGGAAAAGGGAAGTGCCGTAAGTGCACTGCGAAGTGACTGGAGCAATTCCGGGCCTAGTATGGTAAGAATGGATTGCATAATATGAACAAATCCTGCGGTGCAGTTATTGCGATGTGCACTGCGGGAAAACTGGATATCTGGGAGACTTGAAAGGGGGACTCAGTATGAAATGCTTGTGGAGACAATGGATTGCTGGGTTGTTGGCAGTGGTAATGGTCTTTACCATGTTGCCGATGACAGTATTTGCATCGCTGCTGGAGAATGATCCCGAGATGAACCAGGAGATCCTGGAGCAGCTGAAGGATATTGTTGGCAGCGATGAGGAGGCAGAGCAATACTATGAGCTGCTTCAGCATTATGGCCTGTTGGACGAGGACGGCACTGTAAAGGAGAGCTGGGAAATCCTCTATCACGGGGAAGAGATCACCTTGGAGGAGATTGAGGCCATCCTGGCAGATCCGGACTGCGATCTCAGCGAGTATGTGATGGTGGACGGTACCATCGTCACACTGGGAGATCTCCAGACCATGATCCAGATCGAAGACTATATCGCCTACCTGCGGGAGACCTACTACAATGGAAGCGAGTGGACTGCAGAGCAGGTGGAGAATCTGGAGAGCCTGATGAACCAGATCTCGAATGACGGCATTGCGATGATCGGCGCCGAACCTGAGACTGCAGTGGAGTGGCCTTCCGGGATTAGTCACGATGCACGGGTCACTGTGACAGGCGATAAAACTGGCAACTTTACAGCAACGCTCGCAAACGCTGTACCGGGGCAGGAAGTAAGCTTTCAGTATGTCGGAATGAGTGGGAGCCAGGAAGTCGCGAGCGGATCCAGCGGTACGATTTCTATGACGGCAGACGCAGACGGCAAGGCGACAAAGACGTTTTCGATCACTTTAATTGGAAACGAGAAAACGTATTCAACAAGCTCCAGGTATTTTGAGGTTTTGCTCAGCGGGATCCAGGGAGCGCTTTTTTCAAACGACAAAGATACTCTGTCTTTAAAAATCCAGACCGATAAAACGATCGCGAGTTTGAAGTCGGGAGGATACCCAGACCGTTTGAAAGGATGTAGCACTGAAACAGCAGTAGTTGCAGAATATTTCAAAAATTCGTATTCTCAAGATGGAGAAACGATACAGGTTGATGTAACAGACGAAGTCAGAAATTGCATTCGATATGGAATATTAAGCCAGGCGGAATTAGTGGTCTTTCATTGCGACTGGGGAGAATTGGAAAATAGTGCAGGAACGCAAGAGCTTCTTGAAGAATCATTTAAAAATTGCTTTTTCGCAATGAGGGGCGATTCTAGTTTTACAAGCTACATTTTCGATGCGGAAGTTTCTCTCGGTGGAAGTCGAATATTTAAAACAGGTATAACTGCAACCTATGGTACGTATAAGGAACATACGGAGGTGTTGTCCCGCAATTCACAGTTTAGAATGAAGATAGACACAATTGCAGACAAGCTGTCTGCCCCAGGCAGTAAATTTGACTGCCTGATAACAAATAATTATAAAGAACCTTATACTGATGATCAACATTTTGACCCTAGCAAAGCGCCTAGCATGCAATTTGAGATTACTTTTTGGGACGATAGGCAACCTGAGATTCGCACCGTATCTGCTCCAGCAGGTACCTACTACCCTGGGCAGGAAATACCCGTACGGATTGAATTCTCAGAGCCAGTAAAGGCGGACAGCGTGAAGGTGCGGTTCCAGAATGGGGATACTGAAGTCACCAGTGCGGAGAAATCAGGCGCAAGCAACGTGCTGACCTTCTTCTACACAGTAAAGGATAAAGAAAACGCCTCTCTGGCTATCTCTAAAATCAGCGGTGTTGTGGATATCTCAGGTCTTACGACCGCCGATAACACGGAATTGCGTGTGCTGGATGGTGTGAAATTGGCTGGAGCAGCAAAGCGGGAAGCGATCACCAACGTCAAAGCAGAAGTGGTGAATCCCACTACAAAGCCCACACTTGAAGTGACTGTCGGGGTGTCGGACAACGAGACATACAGATCCTGGCTTGTTCAAGAACTTGGTTCCAATCCAGTAGAGGGCGGGCAGTTCCAGACAAAAACCCTCATGGTCCGTGTAGATGGCGGGGAAGAACGTTACCCGCTTACATTGACGGGGGAAGATTACGCCGCTGGATTGAAAGCCAGCATTCCCATTGATCTCAACACAGGGGAAAGCGCACGCATGCACACGGTGGAGTTGGTGCTGGATGACAATCTCCTGTTTGGACCATATGCCAGAGCCAGTCAGGTGCCGACTGTGTTCGTGACGGAGCCGGACATCTCTGTGGATCTATCCGTAAAGCAAGCGGACGGTGTGACGAACTACGAATACCCGAAAGAGGACCATACAATCTACGTCCAAGAGAATCCTAAGATTACAGCATCCTACTCCCTGACACCAGACCGCAAATTCACCTTCGATGGAGCGGACCAGTTTGAGTGGTCTTCCAGCGATGATGAAGTGGCTGCCATTGATCAGGATGGCGTGGTGACGCCAACCGGTAAGAACGGAACAGTCTACTTTACGCTCACGGTGAAAAATGGAGGCATAGCGGATAAGTCGTTCGAAGTGGATACTGAGGAGCTGACATTTGGCGCCGGCCTGACGCCGTTCCTCTTGATCCCCAACAACAATTTGACATCGGTCAGCGGAAAGGATGTCACGGTATATTGGAGCAGCAACCTCTGCGACAAAAACGGAGAGGAGACCACTACCTTTACCGTGACCGTGACGCGAGATGGTACCGACAAAGTCTGGACGGAGCGTGTCACCGGCACAGCATTCAAGCCTGTTGCCAGCTGTAAAATCCCGGGCAATGTTTTGACGTTCGACTACGAAGCAAACCACAACACATTCACCGTGACCGTGGAATCGTCTTTCAACGAAGTATCGTTGTCTGAGCAAGCACATATTTCGATCACATCGCAGCCCGCTGTGGTGTCCTTTGAGAAGCTGAAGGCCTACTATATCACGGATACGGAAGGATCAGTTCCTATCTCGTGGAACGTGAAGAACTTCAATAACTACGACAATAACGGAACATTGTTCGAGTTCCTGATTACAAAGAACGAGAGCGAAATTGAAAAAATAAACAATCCTGGAATTCAAACTGCGGAAGGATCCGGTGAGTTCAATTCCACCTACCAGTTTGATATTCCGGATGTCCAGGCCAATGAAGATCCCACCAGCTACCGGGAGGTCTACACCGTCACGATCAAGGCTAAAAACGGCACAGACAGCACCTGGAGCTATGACTCCTTCCTGCTGTACGTCTACGATGAAGATGCCCTGAAGATCATGGTGGACGGGGAGGCATCGGACGGAAAACTGGTCATGAGCAACGTCAAGAAGATCTCTGAGATGGACTCCGAGGAGATCCTGGCGCTGAAGCGGGACATCTACCTGAAGAACATCATCTCCGTCAACTACGGCCAGTATGCCTGGACCGAGATTGCGGACCAGATCACCTGGAAATCGGAAGACAGTTCAATTGCCAGTGTGAACTATCAGCAGGGGACGCTGTACGAGAACACGGAGACCCTCTCCTATACCTCATACCGGCCCACCACAGACCTGGGCCTGTCTGGCATCAAGGATGGCGAGACCTGGGTCAGTGCGGTGCACAAACTCACAGGCATGAGCGAAAAATTGGACGTGTCTGTGGAGACGCTGAAGGACAAACTGTACCTGTTCCAGTTCTATCCCCAGAGCACGGTTACGCTTACCTATACGAACGGCCGTGGGGAGAGCAAGACCGTTCAAACCAATGAAACGGGCGGTGTTGCCGTTTTCGAGGAGAGCGGTATCGCCAGCACCATATACTGCTCTGCCATGGTAGACGGCATCATGTATCTCGGCACCTTCTATCGGGATCAGCTGTCCTCCGGCGAGGGGGACTGGACCAAACTGGAGCGGTATCCCCTCAACAACATGGAACTGCGCCGGGCGGCCTATGCGTACCTCTATCTGAAGAATCCGGATGGAACGCCTTATACAGGCGAGATCACATTCCGTGGCGGCGTCTATGTGAATGACACCTACTGTGAAAACGCGGGATTCAACCTCACGGGCAAGGAGGGAGAGCAAAACTTCCTGCCTGGGAATCAGGATATTCCCGTGTCGCTGGGGGCGGACGGCAAGATCACGGTGATCATGGACCAGAACCAGTGGGGCGTGGGAACGGACCTCTCCGCCTCGGACAAAGTCAACTACATCTTTGAGATCAAGGTTGATGGCGAGACGTACTATCCCATGCTGGTAACCGTCAACGCCAATGTGAACCAGAGCGCTTTCCTGGGCAATGGCGAGGCCATCGTGAACTTCCGCAAAAATCCGGAGGACGGGGCACATGCCTTCATTTCGGCTCAGACTGTGGCGTACAACAGCGGAACCCCCACCAACATCCTGGACAATACCGGCAGCGTGGGCATTTCGGAAAACGCGCCGGAGGCCGTGCTCACCACATCCATCATGTGGTGGGGGGATAAACTGGAGAACACGCCGGACTTCCAGCTTGTCTCAGAGAGCGGCATCGCTGTGGGAACGGGCGAGGTGGATATGACGAGCTATCCCTTCACCGATACCAAGGTAGTGCGCTATACGGCAACGCTGAACCAGTCCAACGTGGACAAGGCGGTCCCCGGCGGCAGCAAGGCCAGCCTGTATCTCAACTACTACAAGGACGGCAAGACCCTGAGCCGGCATGAGGTGCTGCCGTTCACCCTGATCAACATGATCGGGGCGCCCAAGGTGGAGAACGCTTCAGATATCCAGACAAAGCTGAAGGAACTGGGACTCTTCGTGGAGACCAATACCAATGCGGCAAATAGTGCAGACAAGAATATTACCGGCGGCGATGCGTATGTGCAGGTGGCGCTGAATCTGCTGGCAAAGGACAGCTACACCGAAAAAGATGAGAAGCTGTTCTGCATCCAACTGATCCCCACCGCCAATCCAACCGTATTCCGGGGCCTGATCTCGGTGAACGTCAACAAGATGCCGGATCAGGTGACCATGGGCGTCACCACCAATGAGGAGGCGGACTACAACTACAAGCCTGGGAGAAACGAGATCAAGTACTCGATGAAGAAGCTCACCCGGGAGGAGTACCTGAAGAAATACCAGGACAAAAAGAAGATCCACTTTGAGTTCGAGGGATACATGGAGGCGCTGATCTACTACGACTTCGACCAGACCAAGTGGACCATGCAGATCACCAATGGCGGCTTTGAGGCCGGCGGCGGGCTGAGCTATCGGTGGAACGCCAACTACATGTGCGGCCCGGTTCCCTTTACCGCCACCCTCACCATAGGCGGTACGGTGGCAGTGGGCATGGATACGCTGAGCGTGACCTATGCCAACCGCAACACCGGAGAAGAGGGGATCGGAAACGACTTCCTGACCCAGCTGCATGTGTACCTCTACCTGAAGTTCTTCGCCGGCGTTGGCTTTGACTACGCCATTGTGGCATTCAAACTGGGCATCTACGGGCAATTGGACATCAACCTGGATTTCGCCTGGCTCAACCGACCATACATGGGGGACGGCATATATAACGTGGCAGATGGCGGCACCAAAGAGGTGACGGACGGCCAGCACATCGCGATCAACGGCGAGGTCGGCCTGGAGTTTGAGGTGCGCGTGCTGTTCTTCCGATACAAGAAGACACTGTGGTCCTTCGGATTCAATCTTTTCAATCACGGGTGGAACGACTGGAACACCATCCAGAAAAACTGGGAGGCCAATCAGCTGGCCCAGAAGAAGGCCATCAGCGCCCTTCTGGGGACGAACGCGATCTCCGTACAGAATGTGGGCGGACAGCAGCTTCTGAGCCTGGATCTGGCCCCCACCCTGGAGAGCCGGGACTACCTCCTGGACGGCGGCCGCCGGTGGGGAAAGGGCTTCAGTCTCATGACACTGGACCCGGTCAGCGGACTGGCCAATCTGGAGACCAACACCTACCCCTACGCCAATCCCGTGGTCTCGGACGACGGAAAGATCGTGGCCTATCTCTCCGATATGGACAGCCTGGATGTGGACGATACCAGAGCGGCTTTTGCCACTTGGAATGGCTCATCGTATTCCAAAGTTGGGGCCATCAACGGCGAGGAAGGCTACGGAGACAGCCAGGTGGTGCTGTCCGGGACCAAGGATTTTGCAGTGTCCGCCTGGACGAGACAGATGATGACCCTGAACAAAGACGCCGGGTCCGTTGTCACCGAGGAAGACCAGGTGATGATGATGAACGGCTCCGAGATCTACGCAGGCGTGTATGATGGGGGTACCTGGAATTCTACCCGTCTCACAGAAAACACCGGTGCAGACCTGGCCCCTGTGGTAGCGGCGAAGACAGATGCCGATGGGAACAAACACGCCATCGTGGCTTGGCGCTCGGTGCAATCCAAAGCTTCGAGCATTACCACCTTCGATGAGAAGGACACCATCCTGTACAGCATTTACAACGGCACTGACTGGAGCGAGGCCAAGACCTTGTACAACGGCACCTCCGGCGCTGTAAAGGGCATCGTGGCGTCCATGCTGGACGATGGAACGGCTGCTGTGGCCTACACGCTGGATCCGGACCGGGATGATACCACCATCACAGACCGGGAGATCTACTACGCCGTGGTGGACACCGTTGGTGAGGTGGCCCGCAACGTCCGCGCCACCAACGATGACTATCTGGACGAGAACCCGCAGCTCACCGCCGTCACCTTCCCGGGGGACAATGAGAACCAGCACTTTGTGCTGGGCTGGTATACCCAACAGGATGCAGACGGCCAGAGCATTGCGGATATCCGCCTGCTGGACTTTAACGGCAGCGGGGCCACCGGGCAGCTCATGCCGGACTCTATCAGCCAGGTGGCGGCGTCTGAGAACGTGGAGATCACCCCCACTTTCCGCTTTACCAAGGCCGCAAAGAGCATCAACGACCTGTCCATCCTGTGGGTGGAGCGGGCAGACAGCGACATCAAGGTTTTGGACGAGAGTGCGGAAGGCGGCTCTGTGACGGACACACCGTCTGGAGACCTGAAGGCGGAGCGTGACGTTTTGAAAGGCGTCAAGTTCTACACCTACGGCTACAACAGCGAGATGGTGAGCTTCACCAGTGCAATAGACGTGGCGGAGATGGGCGATGGCACCTTGATCGACCACTTCGATGCGTATGTCAGCGACTCCAGCACCAACGAGGTCAAAGCCGTGATCCTGGGCACCACGTATGGTGCAGAGGGTGTGGTCACGAAGATCGGAGAGACCGTAAGCGGCGATGAGGTGGAATATGCAGTGCCCTCCAGCAGAACCGCCATGTACACCGCCACAGAGACCTACGAGGACAAGATCGAGGTGCCCGATGTCTTACCGGATTATGACACGGTGAAGAAGGGGTGTGCCACCGAGATCCTCTTCACGGTGAAAAACCGCGGCATCCACGCCATCAAAGAGCTCAATATCACTGTGGGCGATGCGGTTACCACCTACAAAGACCTGCATCTTCTCCCCGGTGAGAGCATCCAGCTCTACGCGGACTATGTGGTCCCGCAGAATGGAGTTGTCGACCCCCAGTACACCGTCACCGCCGCTTTCGACAGCACCCAAGGCGCAGAGGGAACCGCCAAAGAGGAAAAGACCGCCGCGGGTACGGTTCTTCTGGACCTGCCCGATGTGGCCATCACCGATGCCAAGATTGTGGCCGAGGGCAACGGGGAGCGCACGATCCAATTAAAACTCAACAACAACTCGGACGCGTCTGTGGATAAGACAGATCGCACGGTACGGATCAGCTTCTACTCTGATGTGACCTGTGAGAAGCCGATCGAAGGGCTGGAGCCCATCGTCATCAGCGGCGATAATGACCTGAAGATGCTGGATGAGGGCGGCTACAGCGTGCAGAAAACCTTTGACGCGAAGGCCTACCTGCCCAAGCTCACTGCTGCGGGCGGCGAGACCCTCGAAGAGATCCCGGAAGACGGCATCACGGTGTACATCATGGCGGAAGCGCTGGACGGGGAAGAGACCATGGCGGAACCCATCGCCTCCAACAACTACGCCAACGTGAAAGCGGAAAACCTGAAGGTCCGCACCGGCCAGGATGTGAGTATCACCAGCGACCTCGCCATCGAAGGGGATAAGGCCGAAGTCACCGTAACGCTCCAGAACAACAGACTCTCCGAGACGCAGACCGGCAACGTCATCGTCACGGTGCTGGATCAGTTTGGCAAGGTTCTGGACGTTCAGCAGAGCTATAAAGGACATGACGAAGGCGGGCTGATCACCCTCGGCGGCGAGGAAAAGAAAAAGGTCACCTTCCCCTTTGACAGCGTCCCAGGTGCTGCCTCCGTTGAGGTGAGCTATTCAGACCTTGTGATAGGTGCAAATGATGCCAGCCTGGCGAGCCTGTCCTTCAGCGGCATCAACATCTCCCTGGAGGATTTCCAGGAGACCAGCCAAAACGCCTACACAGCCAATGTCAGTGTGGATGATCTGGCGTCTACGTTGGTAACGGCCAGCGCATCCAGCCCCTTGTCCACAGTGAGCCTCGCGGAGACGGGCGGAGACCAGAACATCCTCAGCGAAACCGTTCCGCTGGAGATTGGTGCGATCAACGTGATCACCGTCACAGTCACCAGCGACAGCAATGAGACCAAGACCTACACGCTCACAATCCAGAACAATGGCGATCCGGTGGTGAGATGGGACGATGATCAGAATGCCATAACGGGTACGTTTAGCACCACCGTGACCTATGATGGCGGCGGCGCTACGGTCCACCTCAGCGCAGAACCCGTGCCCAATGTGGGCGAGAGCAGCTATCAGCTGTCCTACCAGTGGTACGCCTGTGATGTGGACGGAAATAGCCTGAGCCGCCTGGACGATCAGACAGAGAGCACGCTCAGAGTGCCGTCCACAAAGGACGTGGGCACCTACTATTACCGCTGTGAGGTGATCCGCCACCTGGTAAGCGGCAGCCCCCGTTCCTATTGGAGCAGCGTGGCCACTGTGACGATCAAGACGGCGGACGGCAACAGCGTAACCGTCACCGGAACAGACGTCCCCTTTGACAACCACTCCCACGGCCTCACCGCTGTCCAAGCTGCTAAGGGAAAATCCACGATCTTCTATTCCACAGACAACGGGGATACCTGGAGCGAGGAAGCCCCTGCCTTTACCGCGGTGGGCGTGCACACCGTGTGGGCCAAGGCCACCAATCCCAACTACAACGAGACCTATGTGGTGACCGGAGACGTGGTGATCCGCGAGACGGAGGGGATCGAGTATAGATTCGAGTCGGAGACCCTGGAGAACGCCTATCAAGACTATCCAGAGGCCATCACGACCAAGTACGCAGATGGGAAAGCCGTGGCAGCCGCCATGGAGGGCAAGGTCAGCGACCTCGTCCCTGGCAGCTTGCTCACGTCCCTGCACGAGACCATTTTGTTCCGCCTGCGTGGCGAAGAGGACTACCACGAGGCCAAGGCAGTGAACTTCCCCGGAGCCACCGTAGAGGTTGTGCTGCCCTATCCAAACGGAACCAATCGGCACTATCACTTCACCGTTGTCCGGATGATCACAGACGGTCCCCGGGCCGGTGAGATCGAGGTTCTACAGCCGGTCAACGATGCGGACGGCATCCACGTCATCGTGGACAGCCCCTCTGCCTTCGCCATCGGCTGGACCCAAAATGCGGCGAAAGTCGATGTGAGCAGCACCACCGCTGTCTACGGAGATGACCTCACCCTCACAGCGACCGTGAGCTCGGACAATGTGGAAAGCTCTGTGATCGGCGGCACCGTGGAATTCCTGACAGGGGAGACCAGCCTGGGCACGGCGACTGTGGAGAACGGCACGGCCGAGCTGACAGTGAGCGGTGCGGACTGGGAGAAACAGCGTGCGCTCTTTGGAGCGGACGGCAGATCCACCGTGGTGGCAGCCTACAAAGGAGACAGCACCGTAGAGCCTGGGACCGGCAGAATGGTCGTTGAAGTGGCGAGACGGGAACTGGAGTTCACCACCGAGGCCGAGAACCGGGTGTATGTGCCTGGAAACACAGAAGTGAACGTCACCCTGACGCCCTCCAATCTGCTGGGCCAGGATGTCGTGACCCTCACCGCCAAAGGACACCTCTCTACGGATCAGGCCGGCATCTTTGACGCCGTCCGGCTCACAGACATCACCATGGCGGGGCCGGACACCAAGTACTACTGCGTCAGCGCGGCGGCCACGGTTGAGGTCACGGTACAGACCACCGTCCAGATCGACAAGAGCGAGGGAACTGCCTCTGTCTCCATGGGGGACTACACCTGTGCCGAGACGGACGTGGAACCGGAGCCGCATTCCGAGACCAACGGCACCGCTCATGTGACTTACTGGTACAAACCCCGCGGGGCGGATGACGACTCATACACGAGCACCAAGCCCACCACGGCAGGTGAGTACACAGTTCGGGCGGTGTTTGCCGAGACCGAAAACTACAAGGAGGTCACGGCAACAGACGACTTCATCGTCCAGCATGCGTTCACCGTGAACGCCGCCGGAGAGGCGGTGGGATGCGCCTGTGAGAACATGGATTTCCGCCTGCTGGAGACATCGCTCACCGAGGTGCCAGGGACACTGCAGCAGATCGAATCGCTCAACACCCCGGAGAAAGTCACCCAGGTGCTGGTGGGCGAGATGGCCAATGTGGCAAACGTGCCGAAAGAGGACGCTGCCGTCTATGATGTGACACTGCAGATCAAGCACGGGGGCGTATGGGAGGATGTCACCGCCGAGAACTTCCCGGAGGACGGCATCAGCGTCACGCTGCCCTATCCCCCGAATACGGATGAAACCTATCAGTTCACCGTGATCCACATGCAGACGGGCAGCGGGCAAGCTGGCGTTATGGAACAACTGAATTGCACCAAGACCGCAGCCGGCATCCACTTTACGGTGACCAGCCTCTCGCCCATCTGTCTTGGCTGGACAGCGACCCCTGATACCCCCAGATACGATGTGCACATCGCAGACGGGATGTATGGCGGAGAGGTCACGGCCAATGAGACCTATGTCCTTGCGGGAGACACGGTGGTTCTCACGGTCACCCCGGACAGCAGCTATGAGCTGAAGACCATCCACATTTGGAATCGGGAACACAGCGAAGTGCCTCATACCTATCACGGCGGCAACACGTACACCTTTACCCAGCCGGCCTGTGACGTCTTCGTTGAGGCTACCTTCGTACCGGTTCAGTATGCTGTGGATATCATCCCCTCGGACAACGGCACTGTGAAAGCAGTTCTCACCGCAACGGCGGGAGAGACAGTAACCATCACCGCCACTCCGGACAGCGGCTATGAGATCAAATCCGTCCTTGTGGAAGATGCCGCCGGCAAAGAAGTCCGCCACACGGTTATCAAAGACGGCACCTGCACCTTTGTCATGCCGCCCAGCGATGTATCCGTTACCGCTACCTTCGTGCCGGTTCAGTATGCTGTGATCATACCCATCTCGGACAACGGCACCGTGAAAGCAGTTCCCACCGCAACGGCGGGAGAGACAGTAACCATCACCGTCACCCCGGACAGCGGCTATGAGATCGGCTCCGTCCTTGTGAAAGACGCCGCCGGCAAGGAGGTCCCCCACACGGCCATCAAAGACGGCACCTGCACCTTCGTCATGCCGGCCAGCAATGTAACCGTTACCGCTACCTTCGGGAAGAAGGCGCCGGCTCAGTACACAGTGCTCATCACCGACACGGACAACGGCACTGTGAAAGCAGTTCCCACTGCCGCAGCGGCGGGAGAGACAGTAACCATCACCGTTACCCCGGACAGCGGCTATGAGATCGGCTCCGTTACCGTGATAGACGCCGCCGGCGAGGAGGTCCACCACACGGCAATCAAAGACGGCACCTGCAGCTTTACCATGCCGGCCGGCGATGTAACCATTACCGCTACCTTCGGGAAGAAGGCGCCGGCTCAGTACACAGTGCTCATCACCGACACGGACAACGGCACTGTGAAAGCAGTTCCCACTGCCGCAGCGGCGGGAGAGACAGTAACCATCACCGTTACCCCGGACAGCGGCTATGAGATCGGCTCCGTTACCGTGATAGACGCCGCCGGCGAGGAGGTCCACCACACGGCAATCAAAGACGGCACCTGCAGCTTTACCATGCCGGCCGGCGATGTAACCATTACCGCTACCTTCGGGAAGAAGGCGCCGGCTCAGTACACAGTGCTCATCACCGACACGGACAACGGCACTGTGAAAGCAGTTCCCACTGCCGCAGCGGCGGGAGAGACAGTAACCATCACCGTTACCCCGGACAGCGGCTATGAGATCGGCACCGTTACCGTGAAAGACGCCGCCGGCGAGGAAGTTCCCCACACGGCCATCAAAGACGGCACCTGCACATTCACCATGCCCTCCAGCGATGTATCTGTTACCGCTACCTTCGGGAAGAAGGCGCTGGCTCAGTACACAGTGCTCATCACCGACACGGACAACGGCACCGTGAAAGCAGTTCCCACTGCCGCAGCGGCGGGAGAGACAGTAACCCTTACAATCACCCCGGACAGCGGCTATGAGATCGGCTCCGTTACCGTGAAAGACGCCGCCGGCGAGGAGGTCCACCACACGGCAATCAAAGACGGCACATGCACATTCACCATGCCCGCCGGCGATGTAACCGTTACCGCTACCTTCGTGAAGAAGGCGCCGGCTCAGTACACAGTGCTCATCACCGACACGGACAACGGCACTGTGAAAGCAGTTCCCACTGCCGCAGCGGCGGGAGAGACAGTAACCATCACCGTTACCCCGGCAGACGGCTATGAGATCGGCTCCGTTACCGTGAAAGACGCCGCCGGCGAGGAAGTTCCCCACACGGCCATCAAAGACGGCACATGCACATTCACCATGCCCGCCGGCGATGTCACGGTCTCGGCGGTGTTCACGGAGATACCGTCCAGTGGGGACGAGCCGAGTCCGCCGGAGCCGGAGCGTTATACCATCACCATTGCGGATGGGATCCGTTACGGCACGGTTCAGTCTGACGCCGCCAATGCAGCCGCGGGAGAGCAAGTCACCCTCACGGTCACCCCGTATGACGGGTTCTGGCTGCGCACGCTCAGCGCGGTGGATCCGGACGGCAATGCAATTGAGATCCAGTACGACAAGAACGGCACATACAGCTTCACCATGCCGGCAGGGGATGTCACGGTTACCGCTACATTTGCCGTGATCTCCCACAGTGGGCCTGAGCCCACCACAGAACCCACGCCTTCGGCTACCCCGGAACCCACCCCAACGGCTACCCCTGCACCTGCAGTCACCCCGGCACCCGCGCCAACACCCATTCCCACACCCGCGCCGGTCGCATACACCGTAACGGTGCCTGAGGAGACTGAAGGTGGCTCCGTTACCGTGGAAACCCAGGATGCAGCAGAGGGCACCAGTGTGAAGCTCACGGTTGAGGTCGAAAAAGACTATCACCTGGACGATCTTACCGTCTTGGACAAGGACGGCAAGGCCCTCGCAATTACGGACAACAAGGACGGCACGTACACCTTTACCATGCCGGCGGGCACCGTGTCCGTAGAGACCACGTTTGTGAAGTGCACCACGGTGTCCTTCCCAGACCTGGATTCCACCGCCTGGTACCACGAGCACACAGACTACGTCATCAGCCACGGCCTCATGAACGGCAATGAGAAAGGCCTCTTCGAACCGGAGGGCACCGTTACCCGGTCTCAGATGGTGACTTTGCTCTGGAACCTCCAGAACAAGCCCCAGGTAGACTCCCGCATGGCATACTCCGATGTTGCATCGGATTCCTGGTACGCCGAGGCAATCCGCTGGGCCACCAGCGAGGGCATCGTGTCCGGCTGCGGGGACGGCAGCTTCGGCCCCGAGGACAATATCACCCGGGAACAGATGGCCACCATGATCTATCAGTACGAGAAAAAGTATGGAGATGGCGGCTTCACCGGCAACTGGATGTTCCGCATGCCATTCAACGATTTGGACCAGGTCTCCGAGTGGGCCTACGAGGCTGTTGCCTGGTGCTACACGCGGGATGTGATCACTGGCAAGGACAACGACATCATGGATCCCCAGGGCCAGGCCACCCGGGCCGAGATGGCCGCTATCCTGAGAAAGTACCTGGAACCGGAAGAAGGGGAACAGGAACACGAACACGAGGACTGAGACTGACGGCGGTCCGGAGCCGCCTGCCTGAAAACGGGCGGCGCAGCTGAGTCACAGCAACACACGCACAATGGCGCGGACAGCGATGAGCTGTCCGCGCCATTTGCTGTACGGAAAATGTGGAAGAGAATGAAAAATGCCTGATTTGGTCAAAAACAGTCAGGAATACGCCGAAAACGGCTCTCAAAAGTGCCTCAAAAAGAAATTTTGAAAAATCTGAAATTTCCTCTTGACACGCCGACCTATACCGTCTATACTGTGCATACCGAACATACACAGTCAGTACGGAAGCGCTGGTTCGGGGCGGTGGGTGAGACCTGTTGCATCTGCCGCAAACCATCCTTTCTTTCCCCGGTGCTGCGGCGCCGGCTGGACTAACGGTTTGGAGGACGACCTATGGACATTGTGATTCAGAACACATCCCAGCTACCCATCTACGATCAGATCGTGCGGCAGGTGAAGGGCCTCATTCTGTCTGGCGAGCTGAAGGAGGGCGAGGCCCTGCCCTCCATGCGGGTGCTGGCGAAGGATCTTCACATCTCCGTGATCACCACCAAGCGGGCTTATGAGGAGCTGGAGCGGGAGGGCTACATCGCTACGGTTCCCGGAAAGGGCTGCTTTGTGGGCACCTTCAGCCGGGAGGCCATGCGGGAGGCGGTATTGTGCCGGGTGGAAGAACACCTCAGCGGGGCAATCGAAGTGGCAAAGACCGGGGGTATCACCCTGGCAGAGCTCACCGAGATGCTCCAGACTTTGTATGGGGAGGAATGAAACTTGGAAAACTGTGTAGAGATCAGCGGGCTCGTGAAGCGATACAAGGCGTTTGCCCTGGGCCCGGTTAGCTTTCAATTGCCCGGCGGCGCTATCCTGGGTCTGATCGGGGAGAACGGCGCCGGCAAGACCACGCTGCTGAAGTCCATGCTGGGCATCTGCAATCCCTCGGAGGGAAAGATCAAGCTCTTGGGCACCAAGCCTGCCGCGGCAAAACAGGACATCGGCGTTGTCCTGGACGACTGTTTCTTCTACACCGACCTCAAGCCCAAAGATGCCGGGGCAGTGCTGTGCCATGTGTACCGAGACTGGGACAACGCCCTCTATGAGGCATACCTCAAGAAGTTCGATGTGCCGGCGAATCGGGTCATCAAAGAGTTCTCCCGCGGCATGCGGATGAAGCTGTCCCTGGCCTGCGCACTGGCCCACAAGCCCAAGCTGCTGGTGCTGGACGAGGCCACCGCGGGATTAGACCCGGTGGTGCGGGATGAGATCCTGGATGATCTGCTGGACTTTGTCTCAGACGAAGACCACGCCATCCTCATCTCCAGCCACATCACCTCAGACCTGGAGAAGGTGGCAGACTACATCGTCTACCTCCACCGGGGCACCATCCTCCTGCAGGGGGAGAAAGACCGCCTGCTGGAGTCCTACGGCAGACTGGCCTGCACCCGGGACGCGCTGTCCAAGATCGATCCCTCGGAGCTGGTGCGGGTGAAAAAGAGCCAGTACACCACCGAGGCGCTGGTGCAAAACCGGAGCCAGTTCACGAGGCGCCATCCCGGCCTCGTGGTGGAGCCGGTGTCTCTGGATCAGATCATGGTATTTATGGAGAGGGGGGAGCGTCCGTGAGCGGACTGGTACTGAAAGATCTCTTCTGCCTGAAAAAGGTGCTGCGGAACTATCTCATTATCATCGCGGTGTACTTTTTCATCTCGCTGGCGCATCCCGCCATGCTCACCGGCTTGGTGACGGTCATGTCGGTCCTGCTCTGCATGCTTAGCCTGAACTGCTTTGCCTTTGATCAGGCCTGCAAGTGGGACAGCTACGGCGGCGCCCTGCCGGTTACCCGGAACCAGACCGTGCTGGCCCGGTACTGCACCACGCTGGTGCTCACCGCCTTTACCGCTGTCTGCTACTGTCTTCTCGCGCTGGGAATGTACCTCGTTGGGAATCACGAGACGGCTTTGGGGATTGTCTTATCCGGGGCGCTCTGCTCCATCGCCGGCCTTCTGATCAACGCCGTCAGCGTGCCGCTGGTGTATCAGTTTGGACCGGAGCGGGGCAGGCTGGTGTTTGTGGGACTGGTGGCGATTATAGCGGCGGCTACTGCAGCGGGTATCATGGTGATCACCCGTAATTCCACTGATGCAGACGTGTTCGTGATGCTGGTAGACGCGCTGGAGCACATGAATCTCGCCCTGGCAGCCGTGGCGCTGGTGCTGGGATGCATTGCCGCGCTGCTGATCTCGTACGGGATCTCCTGCGCCATCTTCCGCAAGAAGGACCTTTGAGACAAGTTAATGGGCAAGCCAAAGGGCTCCATGTCCCCAACTGGGGACATGGAGCCCTGATCCTTGTGTCGACTGGGGATCCAGGCGGCAAGTTGCAGTGATGGCTTATGCAGTTGTGTCCGGAGATGGGTCCGGCGCAATCTGGGGATCTGCGTAGAAGAAGAGCATCCTGCCGCCCTTGGTGATGTAGGAGAGACCGCGGTCTTCGAAGAACTGGAAGAACTGCTCCTGGAAGAGCTTGTTGTACCCGTAGACCTCGGATTGCGCTCCAAGGCGCATGGAGGTGGCCAGGGCGTCCGCCAGATCCCGCATCATGGTCTTGGGGTCTGCGCTGAGCACCGGGTCTTCCAGGTCCAGATACTCATCGTAGGAGTCAAACTCAAGGGGGTCCAGGGTGCTGTTGGGGGCGCCATCGTAAGAACAGCGGTGGGGATCGTAGTGCTCCCAGGTGTCGCCGTCCAGGTAGGCCCAGAGGTCGTCCGGGCGGTAGGAGATGGTCTTCGGAAGACCCTGGTAGTTCCAGGCCTCCTCCAGCAGGAGACGCTGGTTTTGGGGGCTCAGCACATCCCAGTACAGATGGGCGTCCACATAGGGGGCCTCGTAGTCGTCCTCATAGTCCCCGTTGTAGTCCAGGTCATCGTTGCCCACCATTTCCCGAAGGTCGTCCTCCGTGTAGAGCGCCAGCACCGGCCTGGGATGCCTGCCCGCCCGGCGCAGCTGCTCGATCTCCAGCCACAGCCCGCCGGGGTCTTCAAAGCAGATGCGCCGGAAGTAGTCATCGTAGTAGGGACGGCTCTCCACGAGGTCGATGTCCGGATCCGCCAGATCGAATACCTCCTCCCACTGAGCGGGATTGCCATCGGAAAAGAAGTGCCTGGGTGCGGTGTCCCAAAACGGGTAGCTCCGGTAGTAGATGTGGCCGGGGATGAGCAGGGTGGTGTCCCGGAACATGCCCCAGCCCTCCAGAAAGTCGATCACCTCTCCGGCAAAGCGCTGGAGGCTTGAGGGATCGTCTGAGATGATGTCCGCGTCCGGGTCTGTATCGTCCCGGAGATGTACCGTAACGTTGCGCTTCTCGAAGTTCAAGCGGCGGCATTTGGCGTCTGCGAGAAACAGGGACCCGTGATCGGCGTACAGGGGAAGCTCCTCCAGGGTGTAGCGCTTGTCCCCGTACCAGCACACGCAGACCTGGATTTGGCCGTCCTGCAGCCGCTCTTTGGGCCACTCCGCCGGATCCCGGGAGACATACAGCAGGCCGAAGGGGGCGTTGATCTCCCGGCTGGTGGAGTGCTCGTCTATGACGTGATAGACAAATGCCCCTGTCTTGCGGGCAAAGCGTTTGCAGGACTCCCAACAGTAGTCCTCATGGGTGATGGGCGCAATGCTGCCCCAGTCTCCATAGCTGCGGTAGATATGGCCCCGCTGCAGCTCGTCTGCCAGCCTGGGGTCCAGATCGAAGGCCTGGATCAGCTGTTCCATCCGGGCAAGGGCCTCTTCTCTCTGTGGCTGTGTCATGGAAACGCCTCGCTTTCCGCCTGTTTGCGCCATTATAATACCGCTGAAGGGAAAATACCAGAGGGCAGGGGTGGAACTTGTGGTACCTTGCCCGGTGCGGTGCGGCGTTGGAAAAGCGTAGATGTGCACCAGATGGCGAAATTGGGCATGGACAGGACCCGCATTTGCTGCTAAGATGGGCCAAGAGACCAGAACAGACAAGAACCACATAGGAAGAGGGAGCGATGACATGAACATATTCGTATCTGCTGATGCTCAGCCCGGCGGGCGGGGCAGTGTCCATATGCCATTCCAAACCATCCAGGAGGCGGCCAACGTGGCCATGCCGGGGGACATCGTGGTGGTGGGACCGGGCGTCTACCGGGAGTGGGTGGATCCCGTCACCGGCGGCACAGAGGACGCGCCCATCACCTTCCACGCCCAGGAGGCCGGGCAGGCCGTCATCACCGGCGCCGAGCCCCTCCCCAAGTGGACCCATGTGGCGGGGAACATCTGGACCGCCCGGGTGTCCAACGAGATCTTCCAGGACCGCAACCCGTACACCACGCTGGTGTCCGGAGACTGGTACATCAAAGACAAGGTGGCCCACCTGGGGGATGTGTTTCTCAACGGGAAGTCCATGTATGAGGTGACGGGCCCGGAGGGAGTGTATCACCCGGTACAATCCATGGCCTCCTGGGATCCGGACTTCTCCGTGTACACCTGGTACTGCAACCAGGACACCCGGAAGAACGAGACCGTGTTTCTCGCCAACTTCCAAGGTCTGGACCCCAACCAGGAGAAGGTGGAGTACTCCGTCCGGCCCGCCTGCTTCTACCCCAAGCGGGAGGGCGTCAACTACATCACCCTCTCCGGCTTCACCATCTGCATGGCCGCCACCCAGTGGGCCCCGCCCACGGCGTACCAGGAGGGCATGGTAGGCCCCCACTGGTCCAAGGGCTGGGTGATCGAGGACTGCGAGATCTACGAGTCCAAGTGCTGCGGCATCTCCCTGGGCAAGTACCTCCAGCCCAATAACGACAACAAGTGGCTCCGCTGGAAGTACAAGGACGGCACTCAGACGGAGCGGGAGTGTATCTGCCAGGCCCAGAGAGAGGGCTGGACCAAGGAGGCCATCGGCGGGCACACCATTCGCCGGTGCAACATCCACCACTGCGGCCAGACCGGCATCGTGGGCCACCTGGGCGGTGTGTTCTCCACCATCGAGGACAACCACATCCACCACATCAACAACAAGCAGAACCTGGCCGGAGCGGAGATCGGGGGCATCAAGATGCATGCCGCCATCGATGTGACGATCCGCAAGAACCACATCCACCACTGCACCCGGGGCCTCTGGCTGGACTGGCAGGCACAGGGCACCCGCGTCACCGGGAACCTCTTTCACGACAACACCCTCCCCAACCTGAAGGATGTGACCGAGGTGCCCCAGGAGGCCCTTGTGGGCATGGGAGAGGACATCTTTGTGGAGGTGTCCCACGGCCCCACCCTCATAGACAACAACGTCCTCCTCTCCGCCCGGGCGCTGAAACTCTGCAGCCAGGGGGTGGCGGTGATCCACAACCTGATCGGGGGCAGCCTCGCCGCAGTGGGTACGGGTACCAACAACGGAGCCAAGACGCTGAGCTCGCCCCGGTACACGCCATACCATGTGCCCCACCGCACGGAGATCGCGGGCTTCATGACATTCCTCCACGGGGACGTCCGCTTCTTCAACAACATCTTCGTCCAGCAGCCGGTGCACCCCTTCTTCCAGCCCAGCCTGGACCATCCGCCCGTCCCCAATGACTGGGACGATGGCAACTTCCGGGTGGGCACCTGCCCGTACAACGGCTATCCCACCTTCCGGGAGTGGGACAGGGAGTTCGATGGCTACTGCGGCATGGGCAGCCCCGCCTCAGACCGGTACTACATGCACCTCCCGGTGTGGTGCAAGGGTAACGTGTACGCCAACGGGGCGAAGCCCTGGGACAAGGAGATGGAGTACACCGTGATGGCAGATGCGGTGTACCTGGAACTGGTGGAGAAGGAGGACGGCTGCTTCCTGGAGACGGACCTCTACGACCTCCTGGAGGACCTCCCGGAGACAGACGCCCTGAACACGGAGCGCCTGGGGATGGCATTCGAGCCGGAGCAGAAGTTCGAGAACCCGGACGGCACCCCCATCGACTTCAACCTGGACTACAACGGCACCACCCGGAGCCTGCTGCACCCCATGCCGGGCCCCTTTGAGACCGCCAGTTCCTCCATCCAGTCCCTGGTGGGGAAGGGCTGGCAGTACAAGAACTGCGCCAGCCGCCGCCTGGACGGAGACGAAGAGGCGTAAGAGAAGACAAACGGCACCGCCCGGCGAGAGAAAATCGCCGGGCGGTGCCGTGGTTGCTTCCGGGAACGGTGGGACAAAAGAAAACCCCAGAGCACTGAAAATCAATGCTCTGGGGAGCGCAGAAGGAGGGATTTGAACCCTCGCTCGGCTCAACACCGACTACTCCCTTAGCAGGGGAGCCCCTTCGGCCTCTTGGGTACTTCTGCAGGTCGAATGATCGAAGATCTGAAATTGTTTGGCGGAGAGAGTGGGATTCGAACCCACGGCCCTTTCGGGTCACCGGTTTTCAAGACCGGCTCCTTAAACCACTCGGACACCTCTCCAAAGCAGCTCTCAAACGCATGAGGTATACTAGCAGATTTCCGGGGCGCTGTCAAGGAGAAATTTTCAGGAATTTGCAGGAAAATTCTGACAAATCTGAAAAGAACCGCTATTTTGGCTGCCGCCCTGTCTACGCCAGGGCGGCAGCGCCGAATTGGAAGGCCAACAGGAGCACCGTGAGCACCGCCGGGACGGTGAGGGTGTCGTCCCCGTTGCGGGTGATGAGCTCGGTGTACGCCCCGCCGAGGGAGGCGATGAAGGCTGTGAGCAGCACCACAGGTAGGGACTGATCTGTGAGACAGAGAAGGCAGACGGTGCCGGTGAGCATGGAGACTGCCACCATGGACAGGGAGCCCTCCCAGGTCTTCTTGGGGTCTGCCAGGGGGAGATGGGTGGGGTGCTTGCCAAACCGCTGTCCGATGAGACCCGCCGCCGCATCCCCCATGCCCCACATGAGAATGGCGGTGGCGGCGATGGACCGGCTCTGGAAGAGACCCCAGGACACGGCCACCAGGGCGGCATCCGTGAAGAACAGGAGCAGCAGGCTCCGGCAGATCTCCCCGGGCTTCTTCTGAGTGAGCAGCTCCGCAAAGCCAGACCAGCGCTGCAGGAGGGTGAGCGGCGGGTAGATGAGAACGGCAAAGAGGGCCAGGGTGATGGCCGCCGCCTGCCAGTTGTCCGCCAACAGGATCACAATGGTGGAGCAGAGAAAGGCCACCGCGTGGAGCATCTTCCGAAAGACGGGCTTGGGGATGGCCACAAAGAAGTGGTGGACCGTGAGGAGAATGGCGGCTGCCGGGATCACAAAAGCCAGCAGGTGGCCGAAGCTCTTCAGGATTGAGAAGATGTATGGGATCTTGGCGAGGTACTCCCGGTAGTGGAGTATGATCAGTGCCCCGCCCATCACGGTGAGAATGGCACCGGTGACGAGCCCCACTGTCCTGCTGTCCACCCGGTTGGCAAACCGGGCGGAGTATAACGATGCCGCAGTGGCGGTTGCCATGCAGAGGAGCAGCACCGGCCAGCGCTCCAGCACGATGGCCGGGTGGATCACGATGTGGCTGATGGAGGCGATGAGGGCGGTAAACGTCATGATGAAGGTGCTGGTGCCCACGGCGGTCTTCAGCTCCATGCCCAGAAAGGCGGTGAACACCACCAGCATCATCATCCCGCCGCCGGTGCCCACAAACCCGGTGCCGAAGCCGATGGTGAGCCCGAAAAACAGGGAGATGGCGATGCCCTTGGCGTCCAGCTTCTCCCCCTTGGATGCTGTAGTCTCCCGCTGGGTGTCCGGATTCACGAGAAACCGGATGCCGATGCAGAAGGTGAGAAAGAGGGTGAAGCTGCCGAGGACCACATTGCCCGCTTTCCAGGCCGCAAAGCTGCCCAGGGTGCACATGGACACGATGCAGGCCAGCATGACCCAGCCCCGCTTCAAGTCGATGTTCTTATGGCGGATGTAGGTGGCGGCGGAGACCGCAGAGCCCAGGATGTCCGAGGCCAGGGCGATGGCGGTGGCCTGGTATGCCCCCGTCTCCCCGGAGAAGGAGGGACAGAGCACGATGAGCAGCGGCACCATCACCGTGGCGGCGGAGAGGCCCGCGAGCCCGGTGCCCACGCCGGCTAGTACGGCGGCGACAATGTAGATGAAATACTCCCAAACGATGCCCATAGAGCAACCTCCTTACAGGTCCAGGCCGTGGGTTTTACGCCTCTTCGTCTTCCGTTGCTGTCTCCTCCTCCACAGGGCCCCGGAGGCGGACGTAGACCAGGCAGCAGATGGAACTGGCGATGGCGCCGAAGACGCAGAGGGCCGGGGTGCCGTCCCCGTGGAGGGCGATCACCCGGGCGCCGTCTGCGATGCCGAGGACGCCGAAGAGCGGAGAGAGGACCATGAGGACTTGCGGCAGACGTTCCATAGGGCACCTCCTGGGAGAGCGTGGCAGAGAAGAACTGAGAAAGGCGTGGAATCCTTGCGGTCGATCTTATCACGTTCCGAGGCGCCTTGCAAGGGCGGAGATCGACCTGTTTTCACACCGTTTGCGATGGAAATGGACTGGAAATTGCGGATCCCCTGGGGGAGATCGGTGAAATTCGGAGGAAAATTCGGATTCATTCCGAAATTCCCTCTTGACAGATCGCCCTCCATCCGCTACTATACATCCTGCGAAAGGCGCTGATGGGGGGAAGGCACGGAAAGTCCCGCTCAGAGAACCGGCGGTTGGTGCGAGCCGGTGCGGGGGTACGTGCGGATACTGGCCCCGGAGCTGCCGTCCCGAACCGATATCCTGTATGGGGAGACCTGTACGGGAGATGCAGTAGGGGCGGACGGGTGATCCCGTTACAGGTCGCGGCCTTGTTGGAGGCCTGGAGCGCATCTCGGGTGACCGGATGCGGAATTAGGGTGGTACCGCGTATGATTACGCCCCTGACAAATTATACTGTCGGGGGCGTTTTGTTGTCCCCCAGACATTCAAAGGAGAATGTTGTATGTATCTCAAGCCCGGTTTTCAGAAGTATTATCCCTTTGTGCCCCAGCCCATCGAAAACCGCACCTGGCCGGACAAGGTGATCACCAAGGCCCCGGTGTGGTGCTCGGTGGACCTCCGGGACGGCAACCAGGCCCTCATCGACCCCATGAACCTCCAGGAGAAGCTGGAGTACTTCCACACCCTGGTGGACATCGGCGTGAAGGAGATCGAGATCGGCTTCCCCTCTGCCAGCGAGACGGAGTATGAGATCTGCCGGGAGCTCATTGAGGGCAACCACATCCCGGACGATGTCACCATCCAGGTGCTGGTCCAGGCCCGGGAGCACCTGATCCGCAAGACCTTTGAGGCCATCCAGGGCGCCAAGCACGTCATCCTCCACTTCTACAACTCCACCTCCACCCTCCAGCGGAAAGTGGTGTTCCACATGGACTGCGATGGCATCACCAAGATCGCCACAGACGCCGCAGACCTGATCTACACCATGGCCCAGCCCCTCATCGAAGAGGGCATGGACCTCCGCTTCGAGTACTCCCCGGAGTCCTTCATGGGCACCGAGATGGACTACGCCGTGGAGATCTGCGCCGCCGTGCTGGACCACCTCCACGCCACCGCAGACAACCCCACCATCCTGAACCTCCCCACCACCGTGGAGAACTGCATGCCCAACCAGTTTGCAGACATGCTGGAGTACTTCATCCGCAAGCTCCCCGGCCGGGAGCGGGCCATCATCTCCCTCCACCCCCACAACGACCGCGGCACCGGCGTGGCCACCACCGAGATGGGCCTCCTGGCCGGCGCGGAGCGGGTGGAGGCCACCCTCTTCGGCAACGGCGAGCGCACCGGCAACGTGGACATGGTGACCCTGGCCATGAACATGTACACCCAGGGGGTAGACCCCAAACTGGACTTCTCCCACATCAACAAGGTGCGGGACATGTACGAGCGCTGCACCAAGATGAAGGTGGGCGAGCGGCAGCCCTACGTGGGCGAGCTGGTGTTCACTGCCTTCTCCGGCTCCCACCAGGACGCCATCAACAAGGGTTTTGACTACACCGAGCAGTCCGGCACCGGCATGTGGGATGTGCCCTACCTCCCCATAGACCCCACAGACCTGGGCCGGGAGTACGAGCCCGTGCGCATCAACTCCCAGTCCGGCAAGGGCGGCGCCGCCTTTATCATGCACCACAAGTTCGGCTACGACATGCCCAAGGCCATGCACCCGGAGTTCGGCGCCATCGTCCAGCGGGAGTCCGATCGGCTGGGCAAGGAGCTCAAGCCGGAGCAGCTCTTCGAACTCTTCGACAACGAGTACCTCTCCGCCCCCAAGACCTATCAGCTGGAGGCCCACCGCTTCGAGGAGAGCGGCCGCCACGGCGTGGCCAGCAAGGTCCGCTTTGACGGCGAGATCGGCTACAAGGGCAAAGTGATGCACGCCTCCGGGGAGGGCACCGGCCCCATCGATGCCTTCTTCAACGCCATCCAGGCCCTGCCGGAGGGCGCCGTCCAGGGCTACGAGTTTGTGGACTACAAAGAGCACGCCATGTCCTCCGGCTCGGACACCCAGGCCGTCTGTTACATCCAGCTCCGGGATCCCCAAGGCAGAGACGTGTTCGGCGTGGGCAAGAGCCACAACATCAACCGCGCCTCTCTCCGGGCTATCCTCAACGCCATCAACCGCTCCCTGCTCCACGAGGCCTAAGACACAAAAGGCGCCCCGCCGGGTGGCGGGGCGCCTTGCTGAAATCGCGTTGCAGCTCACTTCTTGCCGAAGAGACCGCCCAGGCCCTTGATGGCGCCGCCGATGTTGTCTGCGGTGAGCTTGGCCTTGATCCCAGAGACAATGCCGTTGATCTGATCCTCTGGCAGATCCAGGCCGGTGATCTTCTCCACGGCAGCCACCGGATCTCTCAGGAAGAGCTCCTTCAGGGATTCGTCCTTCTGCAGCTTTTCCAGAGTGTCTTCGATGATCTTCTTAATATCCAAAACGATGCTCGCCTCCTTTCAAGTGCCGTATTATACGCCCAGTGGGGGAACATTGTACAGGGGGAGAGCGGAAATTTCGGGCCGGGGCGCACAATCGGCGCCACTGGCCTATTCAATCCTTGCACGATAATGGGGGAATTTGCTATGAAAAAAGTGGCTTTTATCGGAACCGGCAACATGGGCGGCGCCCTTGCCACAGCAGCCGTTGCCGCCATCGGGCCGGAGGAAGTGGTGCTGTCTAACCGGACCCGGGAGAAGGCGGCACAGCTCGCTGCCAAACTGGGATGCCTCGCCGGCAGCAATGAAGATGCCGTCCGCAGTGCGGAGTACATCTTCCTGGGGGTAAAGCCCAACATGCTCATGGGGCTGCTGGACAGCCTTGCCCCGGTGCTGGCAGAGTGCCACGCCAAGGGAGAGGACAAGGTCCTGGTGTCCATGGCGGCGGGTGTCCACATTGCAGACATCGCAGCCCGGGTGCAGAGCGCGGGCTATGCTGTTCCGGTCCTCCGGATCATGCCCAACCTCTGCGTGCTGGTGGACGCCGGGGTAACGGCACTGTGCGCTCCAGAGGGAACGCCCGAGGAGTATCTCCAGACCGTGGAGACCGTTCTGGGCAGCTCCGGCAAGGTGGTGCGCATCCCGGAGGCGAAGATCGATGCCTTCTCCGCTGTGGCCGGCTGCGGCCCAGCCTATATGTACATGTGCCTGGAGGCCATGGCGGACGGCGGCGTGGCAGCTGGCCTCACCCGTGCCGAGGCACAGCAGTTTGCCGCGCTCACCATGATGGGCTCTGCCGCCATGGTGCTGGGTACCGGCATGCACCCCGGTGCCCTGAAGGACAACGTCTGCTCTCCCGGCGGTTCCACCATCGCAGGAGTGGCAGCTTTGGAGCGCCACGGGTTCCGGGCCGCCTTGATCGATGCCGTGCTGGCGGCGTGGGAGAAGGGCAAGGCCCTGGGGAAGGCATAAGGCGGCACGATACGAGTAGCTGATCGAATGGATGTGCCCCGCACCGGGAGACTGGTGCGGGGCATTTTTCATGGGGTGCTTGGGTGTAGTGGAATGGTGGACAAGGCAGCAGCCAACAGGAAGGTGGCGATTTCTACGTGCACGGAGCTGAGCAAGACCAATACTGTCTAGTAAAGAAAAATCGCGGGGAAGCTGCAAGCAGCCCCTCCGCGTAAAAAGACTTGCGCCTTTTTTGCCGTGCTGAATATACACCAATGGGAGCAGTGATGTCAAGAGGGCGCGTGAGATTGCAACTTATTTCCGGGATAGCCCTTTGACAGGTAGTATGTCGTACCAGTTTGCCGCTGAACATACTTCTACTATTCTGTCCAAAAGAAAAATCGCAGAGAAGCTGCAAGCAGCCCCTCTGCGTAAAAAAGACATGTGTCTTTTTGAGCTGTGCTAAGCATACACCTTGGAAAGGACGATGTCAAGGGCGATTTTGGGATCACATCTTATTTTCCAAGATCGCAAAGTATGTAAGGAGTTTGGCGGTAAATAAGTAATTTGTTCCAACGATACAAAACATGAAACACTGCTGAGACCGTGCCGAAGACAGGTCACACTCAGGTGCGCTTTGTTCCACAGGAAGCCGGGTCTTGGGCGAGAAAGAAAAATCGCAGAGAAGCTGCAAGCAGCTCCCCTGCGTAAAAAGACGTGTGTCTTTTTGTTACGCCTGGAATATACAACATGGGGAGGAGGGCTGTCAAGCGGGTTTCTGAGATCAATCGGAGCCACAATGCATATTCGAAACTTGGCCGCACGGAAAATCGTAATACCTTCTGACTCTGGCTGGTTTGAAAGGGAAAGCTTTTTTGTGCCAGACAAATTGCCAGTTTCCGATGGCATTGTTGATTTGCTTTCCCACTGCTTTCTTTGTTCTAGACTTGCAATTATATTCAAAATAGAGCAATGCTACACGGAATAGGATCCATATAGTCACTGGCAAAGTTTAATTTTTTGTTGTTTTTACCTTGATTGAATCTATAAATTCGATACAAATTCGCATGGTAGCAGGGGAGAAGAGGTTCTCTCGATCCCTGATCCCTGGGCACAAACATTGATCTTGGACCGATTCTCCTTGACACCGTGCTTTTCGTCATGTACAATATGGCTGCGATTCAGGGGAGGCGATTAGATGACTGAGAGCGAACAGAAGCGGGCAGCAAAACAGTTCTCCAAAGATTGGAAAGGTAAAGGCGAAGAGAAGGGGCAAAACCAATCTTTCTGGCTCTCTCTGCTTCAGAGGGTATACGGCGTTCAGGAACCGGAAAAGTTTATCGTATTCGAGAAGAAAGTCCAACTGGACAACACATCCTTCATTGATGGGTACATTCCCTCTACCCGTGTACTGATTGAACAGAAAAGCCTAGGCAAAGATCTCACCAAACCGGCCAAGCAGTCAGATGGTAAGATGCTGACGCCATACGAGCAGGCGAAGCGCTATTCCGATGATCTGCCGTATTCGATGCATGCCCGTTGGATTGTGGTTTGTAATTTTTCGGAATTCCACATCCACGATATGGAGAACCCCAAAGGTAAGCCGGAAATAGTTTTATTGGAAAACCTGGAGAAAGAGTATTACCGTCTGCAGTTTCTGGTTGATTCTGGAAACGACAATCTTAAAAGAGAGATGGAAATTTCTATCCGTGCTGGTGAGATTGTTGGCGTACTCTACGATGCATTTTTAGCGCAATATAAAGATCCAACCAGCAAAAGCACCCTGCATAGCTTGAATGTTCTATGCGTGCGTCTTGTGTTTTGCCTCTATGCTGAAGATGCTGGAGTGTTTGGAAAGCATGGCATGTTCCATGATTACCTGTCGCAATTCGATTCAAAACACATGCGAAAAGCTCTTATAGAGCTGTTCGATGTGCTTGATACCGTCTTGGGAGAACGGGATCCATATCTTGAGCCTGACCTTGCAGAGTTCCCATATGTCAATGGCGGACTTTTCGACAAAAAGGATAACATCGAAATTCCAATGTTCACGGACGAAATCCGCAACCTTCTATTAGTCAAGGCGAGTGAGGATTTCGATTGGTCGGAAATCAGCCCAACCATTTTTGGCGCGGTCTTTGAAAGTACATTGAACCCTGAGACACGCCGCTCCGGGGGTATGCATTACACCTCTGTTGAGAATATCCATAAGGTCATTGATCCTCTGTTTCTTGATGACCTACAGAAAGAACTGAGCTCAATCCTAGCTAGGCCTAGAAGTGACGGATGGCGAACACGCTACTTGCACGCATTTCAAGATAAGTTGGCAGGGCTAACATTCCTTGATCCTGCATGCGGTTCTGGCAATTTTCTTACGGAAACATACCTCTCTTTGCGCCGAATGGAAAATGAGGTAATACTTGAATTTTACAATGATATAGTTGGACAAATGTCGATTGAGGAACTAATCGATGAAAGCTATTTGAACATAAAGGTGTCTATATCACAATTCTATGGCATAGAAATAAATGATTTTGCCGTAACAGTGGCAAAAACAGCCCTGTGGATCGCGGAAAGTCAGATGATGCAAGAGACAGAGAAGATTGTACACATGCCTTTGGGTTTCTTACCGTTGAAAACAAACGCAAATATCCGTAAAGAAAACGCCCTCCGGGTAGACTGGGAAACCATTGTGCCAAAATCCAAATTGAGCTATATTATGGGAAACCCGCCATTTGTTGGGCAACAATTGCGCAATAGCGATCAGTCCGAAGATATGACTATTATATTTGGTGACGGCTCACCAGAAACTAAACTTGACTATGTTTTGGGCTGGTACAAAAAGGCGTATAGATTCATGCATGACGCATTGCCAAACAAAATATATGCAGCGTTTGTTTCTACGAATTCAATATGCCAGGGCGAATGCGTTCCAACGTTTTGGAAAAATATGTTTGACGATGGGGTAGATATCGGGTTTGCCTATAGGTCATTCAAATGGCAAAACGAATCAACAGATATCGCTGCTGTCTTTTGTGTTATTGTGGGATTTTCAAGTGGAGCCTACAACAGGGAAAAATATCTATTTGATAACGATGTTGCAAGTAAAGTTGACCATATCAACGCATACTTGCATGATGCACCCGATATTTGGATTACAAGTAGAAAAAATATTCCGCCAATCGGTATGCCCAAAATGATAAAAGGAAGCGAACCATCAGATGGTGGAAATTTGTTTGTTGATGCTAATGGAAAAGACAATTTCGTACAAAAATATCCGACTTTGGCAAAATATATAAAGCCGTTTGTTGGAGGAGACGAGTATATTAGTAATCAACAGGGGAAATTTACCAGGTATTGCTTCTGGTTGGTTGCCGCAAACCCGGCTGACTACGCACGTAATCCTGAGTTAAAAATTAGGCTTGCCAATGTTGCACAGAAAAGAGCAGGAAGCAATGCGGATAGAATACGGAAAAGGGCTGACTACCCGTATCTATTTTGCCAAATTCGCCAGCCTTCATGCAACTATTTGATTTTTCCTCAGCATACAACAAGCGACAGGAAGTATATCCCAATCGGGTTTATGGATAAAGATGTCATTGTTGGAAATGCCTGCTATATTATCCCGAACGCATCTATCTACTTATTCGGAATTCTAACTTCTAGCTTGCATATGGCTTGGACTAGTCTTGTTTGTGGTAGGCTAGGGAATGGCTATCGTTATTCGCCGGCGATATACAACAATTTTCCCTGGCCGTCTCCAACAGATTCACAAAAGACAAAAATAGAACAGACCGCTCAAGCTATCCTTAACGCCCGTGCCATATATCCTGATAGCAGTCTCTCCGATCTGTACGATAGCCTAACGATGCCGCCCGAATTACAGAAGGCTCACAAAGCAAACGATAAGGCGGTAATGGAGGCATACGGATTTGATCCCAAAATACCAGAGCCGGAATGTGTCGCTGCGCTAATGCGGATATACCAGACACTCACTCAGCTGTGATTTTGGGAATGACATTACACAGGGCGGGGGAGATGCCGTGCTATTTCTCTCTGGTTTCCCTGTCTATAAAAGTGATTCAGCCCCAAATTTTAACGCCGCCCGCCATGCGGTATCTCTGCACTATCTCGGCCGCCTCTCTGGTTTTGCCTGTTTTCCTTGATTGAGTCTTTGGTTTCTCTTAATGTCAGAAATGACTTCACAATATAAGCCCTTCCCGGCTTTTGCTATTCTCAAAATGGCAAAAACCGGGGAGGGCGTTTCTGTTGCTTTCATTTTTCTCCTCTATTATGCTGTTACATTAAATATACACCGTTTCTATTTTCTGCATGTAAGACCTACTCCAGATCTGTTTTTAACATACAATATTAATATTTCGCCAATGTATCGATTACACGCTGAACAAATTGCAACCATATGAAATACATTATACATCGCAAAATTCAAAGCTTCCCCCAGAAAACAACGTGGTTGTTAATGACCCGGTTGAGGGAGCCGCCTATATCTATGGTCAGAAGACTATCGGGGGGCACTTTGGGGACCGAGGATATGTGCTGTACACCAACGGTCAGTTTGTTGAGGTTGATACCGATGCCCTATCTGGTAAGTATGCCCTGCCAGATCAGCTTACGCTACCTTTGCTTCCCATTATTCACAAATACGCTTTAATCATCGATTCCTTCATTTCTTCGAGCGTTTCTAGCTCTGTCTGTGGATCGTGTCCGCTTTCTCTTGTGGGCTATTGTGTCCACGTCCACGAGAGGAAATGCACTTGTTTTATTGCTTTCTTTGCATGATCTGAAAAATTACACTGTATGATTCCAATAAATATGTAAAGTCTTGTTCGTATATTGCCGGATTTTGCACTCTGCGAGACATTCTCTTTGGGCTGCATCTAGGGTCATGCTGTGTTTTTTTCTTAATAATTGCCTGACTAACGTAAACTCTAAAATAAATTTTACAAAATACAGTACACTTGTCGGCAAATTAGAAAAACGAGCACATAGTTATCACAGCAAAAGGTGAAAAATTGTCCTCGAAACGTGGATAATTACACCAACTGCAATAACTATGTGCCCACTTTTGACACTGAAATGTATGGAATCTTAGGCGGGATTGGGAGGATTAAGAACTTTTTCTGGTGAAAAGCTCAGTTGTCCCAGTTCGTCCAGACGTTTTGCACGTCATCGGAGTCCTCGAGGTTGTCGATGAGGCGCTCCATGTTGTTGATGTCCTTCTCATCGGTGAGGGTCACCCAGGTCTGGGGCACCATTTCCACCTTGGCGGAGAGGAACTCATAGCCCTTGTCCTCCATGGCGGAGAGCACGGTGGCAAAGTCGTCCGGGGTGGTGTAGATGGTGAAGACCTCGTCCTCGGGCTCGAAGTCTGCGGCGCCGGCTTCCAGTGCATCCATCATCACGGTGTCCTCGTCCAGGTCCTCAGCCTCGATCACCAGCACGCCCTTCTGATCGAAAGACCAGGACACGCAGCCGGTGGCGCCCAGGTTGCCGCCGAACTTGTCGAAGTAGTGGCGCACATCGGAGGCGGTGCGGTTGCGGTTGTCCGTGAGGGCCTCCACGATCACCGCCACGCCGCTGGGGCCGTAGCCCTCGTAGTTGATGGCCTCGTAGCTGTCCGTGTTGCCGGAGCCCACAGCCTTATCGATGGTGCGCTTGATGTTGTCGTTGGGCATGTTGGCAGCACGGGCCTTTGCCACTACGGTAGCCAGACGGGAGTTGTTGGCGGGATCGCCGCTGCCTCCGGTCTTCACCGCCACGATGATCTCACGGGCGATTTTGGTAAATGCCTGCGAGCGCTTGGCGTCTGCTGCGCCCTTTGTCTTCTGAATATTATGCCATTTGGAGTGTCCAGACATATTGAAAAATCCTTCCTTCGTCCAGGTATCGAATCTTTACACTTCATCATACAGTATTCTTGCTGATTTTGCAAGGGCCGGGAGGCACAAAATTTGAATAATTCCGGCCGGCTGCCCATGCGGGGGTGGGGCGGTCAGCGCTCCCACTTGTCCATCACGGACTTCAGCTGATCGGCCAGTTTGCCCAGGTCCTTGTTGGGACGGCCGCGGCTGGCGGCCACCAGATCCACCAGGCGCTGGACCATCTCCTGCAGCCGGCGCCAGGCCGGAGATCCGCTCTCCTTCACGCTCTTCACTCTGGGCTGCGGCAGGATGCCCGGTGCCACCATGCGGTTGGCGATGAGATCATAGACCTCTTCGTAGTTGGGGGAGTGGGCGTTGAACCCCCGATCCCGGAGGGTTTGGGCATAGGACTCCGTCACCTGCGCTTCGCCGTGGACCACAAAGACTTCTTTTGGCCTGGGGGTGTATGCATCGATCCACTGGAGCAGGCCCTCTTTGTCTGCGTGGGCGCTGAGGCCGTGGAAGTTCACGATCTTGGCCCGGACTGCGATCTCTTCGCCGAAGAGCTTCACGGACTTCACGCCGTCCAACAGCCTGCGGCCCAGGGAGCCCTCGGCCTGGAACCCCACAAACAGGATGCAGCACTCCGGACGCCAGAGATTGTGCTTCAGGTGGTGGCGGATTCGGCCGGCATCGCACATCCCGGAGGCGGAGAGGATGATCTTGGGGCTGGGGTCGCTGTTGAGGGCGCGGGACTCCTCTGTGCTCTCGGTGAGGGTGAGGCCCGGGAACTGGAACAGGTTGCCCTTCTGCAGGGCCGCAATGGCGTTGTCGTCCAAGTAGCCCCGGAGATCGCCGGAGAAGATGTTGGTGGCCGCCCCTGCCAGGGGAGAGTCCACATACACCTGGAAGTCCGGGACCTTTTTGCAGAGGCCTTTTTCCTTCACCTCCCGCATGAAGTACAGCAGCTCCTGGGTGCGCCCCACCGCAAAGGAGGGGATCACCAGATTGCCGCCTCTTCCCAGGACATCATCAATCAGGAAGGCCAGGTCGTTGGCGTAGTCCGGGTGCTGGGAGACATCGTGGAGACGGTCCCCATACGTGCTCTCTGTCACCACATAGTCCGCCTCGTGGATGTACTGGGGATCCCGGATGATGGGTTGGTTCCGGTTGCCCAGATCCCCGGAGAAGACGATCTTCCGGGTCTCCTCGCCCTCCGTGAGCCAGAGCTCCGCGCTGGCGGAGCCCAGCAGATGGCCGGCATCGGTGAAGCGGAGGCGGATGTTCTCAGAGAGCAGGATCTCCTGGCCGTACTCCACCGTTACGATGTGCCGCAGGGCCTTCTCCACATCCTCCAGGGTGTACAGCGGCTCCACCGGGTCCTTGCCGGCACGCTGCCCCTTCTGGTTCTCCCACTTGGCATCGCCCTCCTGGATGTTGGCGGAGTCCCGGAGCATGATGTCCATGAGCTGGGCGGTGAGCCGGGTGCAGTAGATGTTGCCGGCAAACCCCTTCTTCACCAGCAGCGGGATGCGGCCGGAGTGGTCTATGTGGGCGTGGGTTACGATGACGTCATCGATGTAGGACGGGGCGAAGTCCAACTCGGCGTTGTCCGTCTCATCCTTGCCTTGCTGGAGTCCGCAGTCTATGAGTACTTTTCTGCCAGCGCACTCCACACAGTGGCAGCTGCCGGTAACCGCTTTTGCGGCGCCGAAAAAGGTAAGCTTCATCTCGGGGTCCTCCTTTGTGGATTGATTGGGGTACTACGGGCAAATCCCTTAGGGCAGCAGCACTGCCACGAGGGATAGAACAGCCAGGAAGCCTACGTTCCAGAGGGTGAAAGACAGCAGGTACTTGCCCTTGCCCTCAGGGCAGCGGGCAGAGAACTGCTTATAGGAGATCAGGCTGGCCATGGAGGCGATCAAGGTGCCGAGGCCGCCCAGATTCACCCCGATGAGGAGATTGCCCCAGTCCTGGGTGAACCCGGAGAGCAGCAGTGCCGCGGGCACGTTGCTCACCACCTGGCACAGGGCGATGGAGACGGGCAGTACCCGGCCCTCCAGCACGCTGAGGATCAGGTCCCGGAAGGGGGCAAACCGTCCCATGTTGCCGATGAAGAGGAAGAAGCACACAAAGGTGGCCAGCAAGCCGTAGTCCACCTGCAGGAGCAGTTTCCAGTTCCGGACGGCCACGGCGATCACAATCACCGGCAGCAATACCGCCTGGGGCAGGATGTGGGCCACAGACAGCAGACAGAGGGCGAAGAGAATGCAATACAACACCAGATCCGGCACCGGAATGTGCCTGCTGTCCTCCTCCAGCGGCACCTCTGCGGTCTTTTCGGGGATGGCAAAGCGGATGCTGATGGCCAGAAGAACGGCCGAGACGATGGTGAAGGGCGCCATCTTCCCGATAAACTGCCCCAGGGACATGCCGGAGACGGCGTAGAGATAGAGGTTTTGGGGGTTGCCGATGGGGGTGAGAATGCTGCCCAGGTTGGCGGCGATCGTCATGAGAATGGTGGAGACGGGTAAGAGGGAGACCTGCCCCGCCAGATCCAGCACCAGAATTGCCAAGGGGACAAAGGTGATGAGGGCCACATCGTTGGTGATCAGCATGCTGCCCAGAAAGCAGAGGAAGACCAGCACGAACACCAGCCCCCGCTGTCCGTGGACTCTCCGGAGCAGCTGGTGGGCCAAAGCTTGAAAGACGCCTAAGCTCTTGAACCCCGCCATCACCGCCATCAGGCAGAACAGGATGATCAGGGTGTCGAAATTGATGTAGCCGATGTATTCCCCGTCCGGCGGGGTGAGAAAACAGGAAAGCACCGCCAGAACCGCCGCCACGGAGAGCACGGTTTCGGACTGGAAGAAGTGGATGAGTTTCTGCTTCATGCTGTATTCACACGGTGCGGATGGAGGTGATGCTGTCCGAGATCTTCCGGGACACATCGGGGTTGTTCATGGTGTAGAGGTGGATGCCGTCTGTGCCCGCCGCGATGAGGTCTGCGATCTGATCGATGGCATAGGCGATGCCCGCCTCCCGGAGGGCTTTGGGGTGATCCCCGTACCGGGCGAGAATCCGGGACAGCTTCCGGGGGATGCTGGCGCCGCAGAGGGACACCATCCGCTGAATGGAGGCGGCGTTCAGCACCGGCATGATGCCCGCCTCAATGGGGACGTTGATGCCGGCCAGAGAGCAGCGCTCCCGGAAGCGGTAGAAGTCATCGTTGTCGAAGAAGAGCTGGCTCACCAGGTGCTCGGCGCCGGCATCCACCTTCTCCTTCAGATGGCGGATGTCCGAGACGGGGTCCGGGCTCTCCGGGTGGGACTCGGGATAGCAGGCGGCGGAGATGCCGATGTCACTGCGCTCCCGGATGTACCGAATCAAATCCGCGGCATACTTGAAGTCCGTCTTGGAGGGGAAGTCCGGGTTGATGTCTCCCCGGAGGGCCAGGATGTTGTCCACGCCGGTGGCCTTCAGCTGCTCCAGGGTGCGGTCCACATCCGCCTTGTCCGCCCCTACGCAGGTGAGGTGGGCCATGGAGGGGATGCCGTAGTCGTTCTGGATGATGGCGGCGATCTCCTGGGTGCTCTGATTCACCCTGGCGGAGCCGCCTGCCCCGTAGGTGACACTGATAAAGTCTGGGCGGACGTCCTTCAGCCCGTCCAGGGTGCGGAAGATGCTGTCCACCGGAGAGGTCTTCTTGGGGGGAAATACCTCGCAGGAGAACACGGTCTTGCCGCTGGTAAAGAGTTCGCGTAGTTTCACGGTCTTAGGTCCTTTCTATGGTAGGGATCCTGGGATCCTCTGTCCAGAGTATAGCACGGAACACCGTGCAAGTACAGGAAAAAGTTGCAGCGCGGAGAGCGTATTTTCCCACTTTTTTGATAGGGAGGTGTTCGCCGGATGGACAAGACGGCCGCTTCGGGAGGGTGCGTGAGGTGCAGCTGTGAGAGAGGCCTGGTGCAGGGAGGCGCGGAAGGGCAGAGAGATCGGTGTACGCGGAAAGAGACGGGATGGTGTGGCGAGGGGAGATTGACTGCAAACGGGTGTGGACGGCTGATTGTGGCTGATCGTGGTTGCTTGTGGCCGGGAGCATCTGGGGACGATGGAGTGCAGCGGGAAGTGGTTGAGCGCAGTCCACCGAGACGGCATGGGGCAATGGATGAGGGAATGATCAGAGACTTTTGAAAAAATCTAAAAAAGAGGGTTGCATATTCAAGAGAAATGGGATATCATATCGGCGCGAGGAGATTGGAGACGGCGAGAGATAGGCCAAACAGCCTGTTGGGAGAACCTGGTGCACAGCCGGGAGAATCCAGCCTCACACAGAGATTGGAAAAATGCCAGAAATGGACTGCTGAGACCCGGAGAAATGCGAGAATTCGGAACATCCTTGCACGATCTTGGGTACGATCTTGATGCGGATCATCTGAGGTTGATGGGTGCCTTTTTTCGGGAAAAGATGCCGCTTTCCGCGCCTTTCCCCCTCAAAACTTCCGGAAAATAGTACATTTACAGATCCCGGCAGAGCGGGAGACAAGATAAGACAGAATCTGGCGCAATTCGGGGGACATTGTGGGACAGAATCCCGCATTTCCCAGAAGATGTGGGCTCGGATCCCCACATTCTCCTACCGTTTGCCGCCTTGGGCCTTGCCGAGGATCCATCCAAAACGAAAGAGGTGTATGCTATGTCTCAGACAAGCCCCCAGAACGGGGAGAACCGGATCGCGCCCGCCGCTCCCTCTACGGAGAATTCCTCGGGCGGCGGATCGCCCCTACAAAGCGGCCCTCTGTTCCGCCGCGTCTTCCAGAACCCGGACCTGCTGAAGCGGTTCCTGCAGCAGGTGGCGGAACTGGAAGTAGAGGAGGTCCGGTACTGCTCCGTCCTGGACGAGGAGAAGATTGTGCAGGACCCGTGCTCTCTGGTGCAGGCGGAGATCGATGTCCAGGGCAAGCGGTCATTTGCCGTGGTGCAGCTGCTCACCGAGCCGGTGGAACAGCTGCCCAAGCTGGCCCGGTTCTACGAGATGCATGTGGACCGGTGGTACGGCTTGGCGGGCGGGGAGGACAACCTGCCGGAGGACATCTACATCGTCTTCCTCTGCAACTTCGATCCCTTGGGGTACGCCGAGAAACACGGTTTTGCCCGGTACACCGCTGTCTCAGTGTTCGAGGGGACAGAGATCCCGGCCCCTGCGCTGTATCGCCTCTTCTTGCTGAACACCCACTACACAGCCGATGCGGAGCGCCTGAATGTGCCGGAGGAGGTCCGGGAGCTGCTGGACTACATCCGCACCGGGAATGCCACGCCGGCCCAGGGAGCGCTCCTGCAGCTGGTTCTGGAGGGCGCACGGGATGCACAGACGTCCGTGCAATCGGCAGGCGCAGACGGATCGCCCAAAGCATGAATCGAACGGGCTGCTGCGGGGACTGCACCGTGCGGAAGGTGCATCTGAATGCGGGAGCCCAGAACACCGGCAGCGTCCTCGGAGATAGGCTGGGGGTGCCGCTCTTCAAGGAGATGGCAGTGCTGCTCTCGCCTGGATGGGGCGAGATGAGGCCGCTCCGGAGGCTGCTGCCGGATAGAGAGACGCGCCGTCTCGGCCTGAGCCGAGACGGTGCGTCTCTTTCCTTTTTCTACTGCAAGGGGATACGCGGGCCGGCATCCGCCGTGGGCGGATGCCGGCCGTGAAGGTCTATTGCTTGTTGGGCTCCGGGTCTGCCCAGAGGGAGTCGAAGAAGGTGTAGAAGGGGAGCAGGGTGTGAAATCCCTGGATCACCTGGTCTGCCAATGCCGGCGTGTACAGGAGCTCGTCAAGGGGCTCATCGTGCTCCAGAGCCACGGTCCGCATGTTGTACCAGCGGGCCAGCGGCTGATCTACTGGCATCTTGGGCCGCTTGAAGGGGGTGCCTGCCAACTGGAAGTACGATTGCCTCTGGAAGAGCTTGTCCAGGGCCAGCATCTCCTTGGGATTTTTGTCTATCCGGGCCCGGAACTTGGCCATGATGTCCGGGGTGGCGTCCCAGAAGCCCATGCCGCAGTCCCAGCCGTCCGGGCTCAGGCCAAACCACAGGGCGGGGTGCTCGTGGGGTGTGCTCTGATCGCCCCGGAACAGGGTGAACCACAGGTTGTCCTTGTACGGGCCTCTGCCGAAGAGCCGCCGGGCGTCCCGGTAGATGCGGGCCACATGGAGGTTCAGCTTGGGGTCTTCGATCTCTTTGTTTACTGCCGCCTGGCACTGGGCGGCCAGCTCCCGCATGGGGAGGAGAAAGGAATTCTGGTACTGGGCCTTGTGGGCCTCAAACCAGGGCTTCTCGTTGTTGAAGCGGATGCCCCACATGAAGTCTACGGTCTCTTGGGAAAATCCTTGAAACATGGTGCGCTAATTCTCTCCTGTTCCTGTCTCTGGGGCGCCCGCATCCGGTGCCGTTGCCGGAGTCTCCAGCGGCGGCTCCACCTCCGGGGATGCCACTGGTGCCGGGGGCTCGGCAGTTGTTGCTGCGGGGTCTGTGCCTGGATCGGGAGGTGTCTCGGTTTCCGCGGGGGCTGTATCCGGTGCGGGCACGGCCTCCGGCGGGGGTGCCTCCGGGCTCTCGGGTGGCACCGGCTGCTCGGTGGGCAGATTCTCCGCCGGGGTGGGCTCTGGCGCCGGCTCCGTGGACGGCACAGGCTGCTCCTGGTTTGCAGGCGGCGCCTCTGTCTGGGCCGGGGGTGCCTCTGTCTGGGCTGGCGGCACATCAGTCCCCGCCGGCGGTACATCTGTCCCTGGTGGCATTGGATTGTCCGTGGGCGCCGGCCCACCGGTGGGGATGGGCTGTTCGGTGGGGGCCTCGGTGGGGATTTCCGTTGGGACTTCCGTTGGGGTTTCCGTGGGTACTGGGGTCGCGGGCGGCGGCGTCTGGACGGGCCTGCGGGTTGGCGCCGGCGTGGGCGTGGCCAGTGCGGTCCAGGGGCCGATGTCCTCCGGGTTGTACCGGATCTCCTGGTTCAGGGTGCCGTACTTGCTGGTGTTCTCCAGGACCCGGGAGAGCTCATTGCCCTCGGCGTCCTTGATCACCCGGTACACGTTGACCGTGGTGCCATCGTGGTACTCGGTGCTGTCCACCGTGGTGCCCTGGGGAACGGTCTCGTCTGCCACGTAGTCGATGCCGTGGGGGTTGAGGCTCAACACCTCGATCTCGGTCTCTACCGTGGTGTCCCGATAGCGGGTGCCCAGGAGGCGGACGGAGAGGTTGCGCCCTTCCGTCTCACACACCACCCGCATGGGGTACGGGGTGTTGTTGCGGAACTGGAAGTCCAGGTTGGGCCAGGCGATGGCGGCGTCCATGCCCAGCTGCACATATTCCTGGCTGTATGAGTGGTTGGCCCGGGCAACGATCTCCAGATCTGCGTAGACCGCGCAGGTGTATATTGACGAAGACACCTGGCACACCCCGCCGCCGCCCATGAGCACGGGCTTGCCGGCGAGATAGCCGATGGCCTTCTTGTACCCCTGGGCTACGTCCGGGCAGCCCACCAATCCCAGGAAGGAGAAGGTGTCTCCGGGCTGCAGATCTGCGCCGTTGCAGGCCGCTGCCGCCTTCACCACATTAAATAGCCGGTCCTCGGTGCCGTCTATGGTGGAGTTCCACTCGGCGAGGACGTCCTGGTAGTAATAGGCCTCTACATCGGAGGGATTGGGCTGGTGGCGGATGATGGGGATCTGCATGGTCTTGCCGGGCTCGGCGCCGCTCAGGATATAGGCCGCCGTGTCCAGATCCAGGTCTAAGCCCTCCTGGGCGGGGAGGGTACCTCCATCCCCGTCCGGCCGCGGGGGCAGCGCCTCCCGATAGATCAGGTCCCGGAGCTCTTCGGCGGTGGGGATGTGCACCGGGTCCACGATGGTGTCCACCTGGACCTCGGAGGAGCGCTGCAGCAGGGCCTGCTCCACCTTCTCCTCCCAGCCGGTGAGGTCCGCCTTTTGCCCATCGGACCCGAAGGTGATCCGCAGGTTGTCCTGGTTGATCTTCCAGGTGAACTCCGCGCTGCCATCGTCCACAGCGGCGGAGATCTTCTCTCCTGCGGCGGCGATGATGCCTCTGCCCTCTTCTGAGAGGCCGGTGGGCTGGATGGGGACGTCATCCGAATAGGGGAGAATGCCCGCCCACAGCATGGGCAGCTGCAGGAGAAAGTACTGGTCCTGGTGGTCCAGTGCCGTCCGAATGGTGCCATCGATGTCGTACTCCAGCAGATTGCCGCTGATGGTGTCTGTCTGGTTGTCTCCATAACGGACGGTGATGCTGGACTGCAGGTGGTTCCGGACGGCGTTTTCCAGGGTGTTCTCCGCCGCCCTGGGGTTGCAGCCGCTGAGATCGGCGAGGAAGTTGCCGTTGCCGTCTGAGACGGAGACACCGGGCAACAGCAGATCCACTCTGCTCAGCCAGATGCTGAAGCCCACATACACGCATAGGACTGCGATGAGAAGAACCAGGAGAATGGTGAGCACGATGATGAGTGCCTTGGATTTGCGGGGTGCGGCGGGCGTCATGAAAGTCCCTCCATTGGTAAGATCCGGCCTGTTGCCGATGGGCAGTATTGTACCACGGAAGCCCCAGCTAGGCAAGGGACAGGCTGGAAAAACCTTTGTGGAAAGAAATGGAAAATTGTAGAGGTGGGGCTGATTCTCTGATGCCTGTCTTTGCTTTGGAAATATTTCTCCTCCTGTTTTACCTCCTTCCCTCTACCTTACCCCTACCGTACCTATCCTTCCGCTGCGCCCCATGGAAAGTCCCCGAGGGCAGCTGTGCTGCCCCCGGGGACCCTCAGATGCCGCGGTATTTCTTCCGGGTGGCGATGCCGCCCCGAATATGGCGCTCTGCCTTGTTCTCGTCCAGGACCTCTTTTACCTGTTCGTAAAGGGAGTGATTGAATGCGGGCAGACGCTCGCTCAAATCCTTGTGGACCGTGGATTTGCTGACGCCGAACCGCCGAGCTGCGGCGCGGACGGTGGTCCGGTTCTCGATGATGTACAGCGCCAGATCCTGGGCGCGATCTTCCATGTTCCCTTTCACAACAACACTCCCTGCACCGGTCTGCCCGCATTCTATGCGCCGGCGGCTGAGATTATGAGGCATGGGCTTGCCAAAGGGCTTGCATCGGAGGCCAAAGTGCGATAAGATGTGCCCATGGGAAATCTCCCCGCCGCCGGCCCTGTGGGCGGGCGGCGCAGTACAGCGTGAAAGGAGTGAAGGCGCATCGGATCTCAGATCGGATGTGCCGGATGACATGTTTTCGACTGTGACAAAAGACATCCGCTATGTGGGTGTGAACGACCACCAGGTGGACCTCTTTGAGGGACAGTACGTGGTGCCCAACGGCATGGCGTACAACTCCTATGTGATCTCGGACAGCAAGACCCTGGTGGTGGACACCGTAGACCGCCACTTCGCCCACGAGTGGCTGGACAACGTGGCCGCCGCCCTGGAGGGCCGCAAGCCGGACTACCTCCTGGTGCAGCACATGGAGCCGGACCACGCCGGTTCCATCATGACCTTCTGCGAGGCCTACCCCAATGCCGTGGTGGTGTCCTCCGCCAAGGCCTTTGCCATGATGAACCAGTTCTTCGGCACGGACTTCGCCGATCGGCGGATCGTGGTGGGGGAGGGGGACACCCTGAATCTGGGCACCCATACCCTGACCTTCGTCACCGCCCCCATGGTCCACTGGCCGGAAGTCATCGTGACCTATGACTCCACGGACAAGGTGCTCTTCTCCGCAGATGGCTTCGGCAAGTTCGGTGCCCTGGACGTGGAGGAGGAGTGGGACTGCGAGGCCCGCCGGTACTACTTCGGCATCGTGGGCAAGTACGGCGCCCAGGTGCAGCGGCTGCTGAAGAAAGCGGCCGGCCTGGACATCGCCATCATCTGCCCCACCCACGGCCCCGTCCTGAAGGAAGACCTGGGCCACTACCTGAAGCTCTATGACATCTGGTCCTCCTACCAGGCCGAGACCGATGGCGTGCTCATCGCCTATACCTCCGTGTACGGTAACACCCGGGAGGCCGTAAAGCTCCTGGAGCAGAAGCTGAAGGCCAAGGGCTGCCCGAAGGTGGCCGTGGCGGACCTGGCCCGGGACGATATGGCGGAGGCCGTAGAGGACGCCTTCCGCTGCAGCAAGCTCGTGCTGGCCACCACCACCTATAATGCTGAGATCTTCCCCTACATGCACACCTTCCTGGACCACCTGGTGGAGCGGAACTACCAGAGCCGCACGGTGGCCATGATCGAGAACGGCTCTTGGGCACCCCAGGCCATCAAGGTGATGAAGGCCAAGCTGGAGGGCTGCAAGAACCTCACCTACACCGAGAACAACATCCGCATCCTCTCCTCCATGACAGCCGAGAACAAGGAGCAGATCGAGGCCCTGGCCAACGAGCTCTGCAAGGACTACATGGCCCAGCACGAGGAGACCGCGGTGAAGAACGACATGCGGGCCCTCTTCAAGATCGGCTACGGCCTCTATGTCGTGACCTGCAGCGATGGCAAGAAGGACAACGGCCTCATCGTGAACACCGTGACCCAGCTCACGGACAACCCGTTCCGGGTGGCCGTGAACATCAACAAGGCCAACTACTCCCACCACCTCATCAAGCAGAGCGGCATTCTCAACGTGAACTGCCTCTCTGTGGACGCCCCCTTCAGCGTGTTCCAGCAGTTCGGCTTCCAGAGCGGCCGGGGTGTGGACAAGTTCGCCGGCATGGACGTGCTCCGCTCGGACAACGGCCTGGCCTTCCTGCCCCGCTACGTGAACGCCCTCATCTCCCTGAAGGTGGAGCAGTATGTGGACCTGGACACCCACGGCATGTTCATCTGCTCCGTGACCGAGGCCCGCACCATCTCCGATAAGGATACCATGACCTACACCTACTACCAGAACAACGTGAAGCCCAAGCCGGAGACCGCCGGCAAGAAGGGCTTCGTGTGCAAGGTCTGCGGCTACGTCTATGAGGGCGATACCCTCCCCGATGACATCGTCTGCCCGCTCTGCAAACACGGCGCCGCGGACTTCGAGCCCATCGGCTGAGCGCTTCAAGGATAGGCTTCGTCTGACATCCTGTGCGGATCGGGGGGGCCGGATGGTCCTCTGATGAGGTTTCTCCCTCTGGTATGCCTCCAGACTCCCGATCCCAAACCAAGTGAACAACCAAACCGCCCGGCAAAAGGCATGCGCCTTTTGCCGGGCGGTTTGGTTTGTCTGGGAGGTGATGGGTGAGAGAAGTGGGGCTGGGAACAGAGGCGGGGGAAAGGAAAGATGAGGCGGTGGGAAAGAGGCGGGAACGGAGAGACCATAGGAGATGGAGACAGCGGAGGGGAAGAACATGGTGCAAAAAGGGGATGAGGAGAAAGCGGGTGAACTGAGGACCACCCAATGGCCACCTGATGAGAGGAGTGCGATGAGAACAGGAGAGACGTGGTCTAAGGTAGGGGGAGACTGTATGGAGCTTGTGGGGGAGATGTGCTTAGAGGTTGTGCGCGAGCTCTTCAGGGTGCCTCTTCTGACCGCGAATGTGCCTTGCAGACCGTGCTACTGGGGACTGTGTAGGGAAGATGAGCAGGAAGAAGTGTGTTTGGAAATAGAAGGAAGCGTAGCCGCCAAAATGTGCAAGCCGTAGGCATCGGGTGAACGGCACAACCTTGTTGCAAGTTCCACAAATGGCGGGCACATCGGGAGAGAGTTCCTCTCAGCCGTGCCCGCAATGGGCGCACGATGGGAATTTATTACTGCTAGAAAAACAGGCGGTGTCTTTCTAAAGTGTCCACAGTACACGGACATATTGCGCCAGAAAAAGGAATTTTTGAGGCTGGCGAAATGCCGGAAATGTACGTGATATGCGCACACTCAATGGAGAATCGTGGAGAATTAAGCTGACAATTTCCTTGGCAGGAAATGGCGAAAAATGTTTAAAAACGGGAAATGGTTGCAGGAGCGAAAAAATGGGAATTTCGAACATTTTACCATCAAAAAGTCCCAAAAATCGCGTTTTAACCTATTGACATGCAGTATGTGAGTGATTAAAATGGGGGCCACTTCCGAAGGAAACTGCGAATTCAGAAGTATCTATGCCGAAATCACAACTTGTACGCACGGCCGATTTTCTCAGGTATAATGGCCACAGTCCAAGAGGTGTTCGCGATACAGAGACACACGAACGGAAAAGTAATCCGAAAGGGGAGATCGAGAATGTACGCCACCAGCGAACAGTGTTGTCCGTTCCGTTTAGACATTCGTTCGCCTGACACGGCGTGAGGAACGGACGAGATAGAGATGGGGTTTCCATCTTAGGCACTTGAAGGTATGAGACTTCTGTCTCGGCCACGCGTGGGGCAGGTGGTGCTGCACTGCGCAGGCCCTCTCCTGCAGCCGCTGATGCGGAGATCACCCGCAGGGTCTCCGATCCCATCGGAGGCTGCAGGAAGGGCCCGAAAGACAGAGAGAAATGCATCCGCGGTATCATCTGCCAGTGCGCAGCTCTGGGGGGCCGCCGATGCTTTCAGGAATGTGCGAGGAATCCGCAACCTTGCACAGGGAAAATCTTGTTTGAAAAAAGTGAAGGAGGAGCACTTATGAAATTGGCAAATCGAGTATTGGCTATGCTTCTGGCGTTTGCCCTTGTGCTTGGTTGTGTTGGCACGGAAGTGCTGGCTGCCCAGGCGGGGGATGCGAACCAGACTGAGACCGGCGTTGCCGAGCATGACCACAACAAAGACGGGTGGACCTGCAAGTTTACGGAGGGTACACGGGAACTGATTTGCGGCAAGCCTGAGCATGTGCATAGCGTAGAGTGCTATGACAAAACCATGGTGAGCAACCTTATCTGCACACTGGAGGAAGACCCCGGTCATAAGCACGGGGAAGGCTGCTACAGCGAGGAGATCAACTATATCTGCGGGGAGGATGAAGCAGAGGGCCACAAGCATGTGGAGACCTGCTACGAGGAGACGGTAGAGTACACCTGCGGGTTGGAGGAGTCAGAAGGCCATGAGCACACGGATGAGTGCTATGGCGAGCCCACGCTGATCTGCGAACTGTCCGAGACCGAAGGGCATACGCACACAGACGAGTGCAACACAACCGAGAGAACGCTCACCTGTGAGATCCCCGAGAACCATGTCCACACTGTTGATTGCTACATCCTGGATGAGAATATGGGCATGGAGATGGTGTTTGACGGCCAGGTCTATTTGGTAGGACCCATGATCTGTGAAATCGAGGAGAATCACGAGCACAGCGATGCCTGCTATGAGGAGACGACCACACAGACCTGTGGCCTGGATGAGTCTGAAGGCCACACGCACGGCGATGAGTGCTATGGCGAGCCTGAGCTGATCTGCGAGCTGCCCGAGACCGAGGGGCATACGCACACGGATGAGTGCAAGCATGTAGAGAAGGAACTGATCTGCGAAGAGAAAGAGACGGAAGGTCACAAGCACACTGACGAGTGCAAAGGCGAGCCCGAACTGATCTGCGAAGAGGAAGAGACGGAAGGTCACACCCACACTGAGGACTGCTATGCGAATCTGATTTGTGGGAAAGAAGCAGCTGTTGGACATACCCATGGCGATACTTGCTACATGGAGAAGCAGGTACTCGTATGCACGCTGGAAGAAGACCATGGCACGGCTCACGGTGAGTACATTGATGCTGATACAGATGTGACACACTCTGGTCACGTACATGGAACTGACTGCTATGAGGTTCAGACGGTTCTGGTGTGCGATAAGGAAGAAGAGGAGACGCACGTCCATACTGAAGCTTGTTATAAGGATGGCATAGCGCCTGATTGGGGCGAGCCGGTGTGCGAAGAGCAGATTGAGCATACCCATACCGATGAGTGCTATGCTGTGACTGAGGGGGTGTGGACCTGTACGGAACCTGCACCAGTGGAGACTGAGATGCCTCAGGGTGATCCAATCGCTCCGATTGCCAATGGTACTGGTACACTGAAAGTTGGTAATACTACCCACCAGAGCGGTAAAGAAGTGATTGTCAGTGGAGGCACAGTAACAGTGACAGTGACAGGCACTTGGAATGGAAACATTGTTGTAACAGGTGGAAATGTGACGATCACTGGTGAAGGCACAATTGATGCAACAGGTAGAAATGTGAGTGCAATCAAGATCAGTGGCGGAGCATATGTCACAATGACAGGCAATGTGACTGTGACAGGCGGTATAGGTACTTCAATAAAGGATACCGATATGGAGCCTAGAAATGAGGGCTGGTTCCATGTTGGCGGTGGTGTGTATGTAGAAAATGGTACATTTGATCTTGAAAGCGGAAAAATCAGTGATAACACAGCGCAGCGCGGTGGCGGCATCTTCGTGAATAAAGGTGCTACTTTCAATATGAGCGGTGGTACTGTGATCTCTAATAAAACCGTTAATAAAGACGGACAGACAAGTACAGCCAACGCTCAAGATAACTACGCTGGTGAAGGCGGCGGCATTTTCGTATATGGAACGGCGACAATTTCAGGCGGTAGTATTACAAATAACACTTGTAATTCGCAAACTGACCTTGGTGGTGGCGGCTTGTATGTCAACAATGGTGGTATTGCCACATTGATTAACGCGACCATCACCAATAACACAGCATATGGTTGGGGTGGTGGTATCGCAGGCTGCTGCCATGGTGAAATGTCTCTTGTGGCTACTGATGGAGTGGCACTGTATGGAAACAAAGCTACTGGGTCAAAACATACAGAAGCGAAGAAAGACACTGACGGGAGCAGAAGTACTGCTGAGGTTGTAGATCATTACAATGCATCTAGTGCTCAAGGGATTGATGGGGCAAATACAAAAGATTTTTATACAGCAGGATCAAGCATTATCAGTAATTACATGCCTGGAGGCGGATCTGCTAACTACAGTGCAAGATTTGGAAAGGAAACCCAAGATATAACTGATAACGATGTGTTGAAAAAAGAGAATACAAACGTTGGACTTGTTGCGCGTCCAACACAAGAGTCGATTAATAGAGTACCTGGTGGAGTAACCATCTCTAATAATACATCTACTGTACATGGCGGCGGTATAGGATGTAATGGCGGTTTGTACTTTGGGTCGCAAGCAGAACAGGAGATCGTCATCAATAGTTTAAGCGTCCAATTGAGTGCAGCAAAGACTTTGAATGACAAAAACCCTGGAGACAAAAGATTTGAATTTCAACTTAGCTTCGATGACGGAACGCCGATTGCTGCTGCTCAAAATGACAGCAATGGGACAGTGAGCTTTAAAATTTCAACTTTTGCTGAAGATCATATTAAAGACGGGGAGGATGGCAAAAAGCATATTAGATTCCGCCTCGTGGAAGTGTCGGAAGATAACTCTGAGATACAATATGACAAGTCGGAATATGTAATAGATGTAGTTCTCAAAAAAACTACATATACTAAAACAGAGACACTAAAACATACGACCGGGAGCAATGATGCATTTAGCGTCATCACTGTGAAGTATAAGAAAAATGAATACACGGAAGAGAACAAAACTATCACAAAGGTAAAAGGCAGGGGCGGCGACACAGTTGAACCCGGACAACTAGTGGATAGCGCTAAGTTTGAAAACTATAACGTTGGATCGCTTACAATCCACAAACTGATTGACTGTGAGGATGATTCAAAAGCAGAACTAATTAAAAAAGAATTCACATTTACAGTAATAGGACCTGGTGAAACGGGCCCAATACAAACGGTAACGATTACTGGCGACGGTGTAAAGACGCTAAACAATCTTGCTCCGGGTATTTATACAGTGAAAGAAACTAGCCGGACTTTTGATGAGTACAAGATTGAGGTCACTGGAGATGAAAATCCTGTCACAGTAGAGGCAGGAAAAGAAGCTTTAGTCAAAATTACAAACAAATTTATTCCAAAAGAAACAAAATGGCAGCCAACTATTTTGAAGGACTTCACAGGCGATACAGATGAAAACCGGAATACGCGAGATTTTACATTTAAATTAGCGGTTCCTGATGGCCTGGGAATTGAAGGCTTGAAGGAAGTGGTGGTTAACGAAGCAAGCGACTGGAAAGGCAATTTTGGCACTATTACATTCACTAAATCTGGAACATATAGTTTCACTATTTCTGAGGATGTATCTGATGTTCCTGGTTACAGCTACCATCCTGAATCTCAGACCATTGAAGTGAAAGTAGAAGATCGAGATGGTCAGCTTGAAGTGACGAGTGTAAATTCTGATAAAAAAGAGTATGAAACTAAAAAAGTTGAAGGAACTAAAATTTTGACCACAACAACACAGCTTGCCTTCGTAAATAAGTTTGAATTTGTTGATACTTCTTGGACTCCTAGTGTGCAAAAGCACATGAAGACCGATGTTCGCGAGATTCCTGAGGATTATCAGAAGACGTTCACCTTCACCTTGACACAAGACACCACAGACAATGTTAAGGTTTTGACTGAAGCTCAGGAAGTCACTGTTGCATATCCGTATGCCGAAAATGATCCTCAAGCTTTTGTTGGTGTAACATTCACCACGACAGGAATATACCATTTCACGATTGCCGAGAAGTCTGATGGTTTCACAGGTTATACCTACGATACCGTCCAGTACAAAGCCACGATCGAAGTGACTGATAGCGGTGATGGTACGCTGGTAAAGACCATTACAGCGGACAAGACCAAAAAGTCCAGTGTTGATCCCCGCTTTGAGATGTCGACACCGGTCGATATCGGAAATGACGATACCTGCACCTTTGAGTTCACAAATGAGTATAAGCCTGAGCCTGTTGACGTCCCTCTGAGCGTAGAGAAGACCGTGACGCCTGCAAAGAAAGTTGATACGATTCCCTATACGAACTTCACGTTCAAGTTGGAAGAAGAATATGGTTCTGCTGATGGCGGTCGCATTAAAGCGTATAAGACGATTGAAGAGATCATACTAGGAATGTCGGGCACGAATTTGAACGACACGGCGAAGTTTACTGATCTTCATTTTGAGAAGGCAGGAGAGTATAACTACCGCATTACCGAGGTAGAAGGAGATGCCGCTGGCTTTAGCTATGACAATGCAGTTTGGTATGTAACCATCAAAGTCGAGGACAACAAAGGTAAGCTGGAAGCATCTGTCACATACACTTATGATATTCAATCAAATGAGACAGGTGCCAAGTTTGACAACAAGTACAACCCGGAGATGGCAACCTATCAGCCGCAGATCATGAAGTCGATTGTTGGCGCACCCATTGCGGAGAAAACTACATTTACATTTGAAATTGAAGAAGTGCTGGCTACAAGTGGCAGATTCTCGATGGGGGTCATCCGCCAGACCAAAACACTGGATGTTTACCCCGGTGCCTATTCCGGACATGTTAATTTCGAGCCCATTGAATATACGTACCCTGGTACATATGTTTATAAAATCAGAGAGATTCAGCCCGAGAATGCCGAAGTTGATTATCCTGGCTATGAATTTGATAAGTCTGTTTGGACTCTTACTGTGGTGGTCATAGACCGGCTTGGTATACTCAAAGTCCAAAGCCACAAGTACACCAAAGACAACGGCACAGCAAGCGATACCAATGTTGATAATGCCCGCTTTGGAAACGGCTATGAAGTGAAGCCCACAGTGCTTCAAGTCAACGTGACCAAGTTTGTAGAAGACACCCCGCGTCCAGAGGGCAAAACATACGACTTTACGTTTAAACTCACCCCGGGAATAAACGATGGCACTAAGGTCGAATGGCCTAAAGACAGGGAAATCACAGTAAGCTTAGGAACCGATGGCGAGAAAGATGGCAGCTTTGGCGAGATCACGTTCAAACGGGCTGGGGAGTATACGTTTACTGTCGAAGAAGAAGAAGGAACAGATGCAGGGTTCACGTATGCTACAACGCCCCATACCGTAAAAGTCTTTGTAGAGGATGACAAGAGCCAGCTGAAAATTACGAGCATCACGATTGATGGCGTAGCCCAGGATAATCTGACAGTCGCAACAGTGAACATTACCAATACGTACGAAGTCACCGAAGCGGAATTCGCACCTAACATCGTGAAAAACATCGATGGCGACATTCCAGAGAATACTGATTTTACATTTACCATCGAAGAAGTCGGAGACAGCGAATATGTTATAATGCCTGCAGAAACAACGCTGACGATCACTGTTCCCAAAGGTGAAGAGACAGCTGCTAAGAAATTCGGTAATATCACATTCAAACGGGCTGGCATTTATACCTTCAAGATTAAAGAGAATGCCGGTGATGCAACTGGCTATGACTATGATGACACCATCTATGAGATGAAAGTAGTTGTCGAAGACAAGGACAGTCAACTCACAGTCACAAAGGTTGAAATTAAGAATTCTGAGGGGGACGTTGATCACATTGAGAGCTATGGGCAGGAAACAGTCAATACGGCTGGCGTGTCTGTAACGTTCACAAACACATATACTACAACACCTGCTGAGTATGCTCCTGCGGTGCAAAAGGTCATCGCTAGCGTAGTGAGACCGGAAGAGGACGAGGTCTTCACATTTAGAATTAATCCTGTTGGTATTCCTGACGATGCAATCGACATCCCGAGCAAAGAAGTGACGATCACTGGCGAAGATAGTGCAAACTTTAAGGCAATCACATTCAAAAAAGCAGGAAATTATGAATTCTACATTGAAGAAGTAGCTAGGGAAGCAGTAACCGGGGACGATCTTCATTGCATTTATGATAGCGGAAGATGGGTCCTGCGTCTGACGGTCGTGGATGAAGATAGCGTTTTGAAAGTGGTTGAAGATAGCATATCCTACACTCGGGTAGGAAAAAGTGCAGAGGTCGCGAAATTTACCAACTCTTATACAGCACCGGTCGGCAGCCTGGAGATCGTTAAGGAAGTAGTTGGCGCTGGTACTGTTGGCACTAACAAAACTTACACGTTTGATATCACTGGTCCAGATGGTTATCACAATACTGTAGAGATTGTTGGCGATGGCAGCATTACCATTAACAACCTTACACCGGGAGAATATACCATAACAGAACAAAATGCATCGATTGATGGGTACAATTGGACTGTAATCGGAAATGGCGTCACTGTGACGGTTGAAGATGGCAAAACTGCTTCAAAAAATATCACCAACTTGTATACAACACCGGATGATGAGCCGGAACCCACCCCGACGCCTACTACAAGCACAACGCCTGAGCCGACCCCAACCCCGACACCGGAGAATACGCCAACACCTGAGAACACGCCAACACCTGAGCCAACTCCGACACCGGAGAATACACCAACACCTGAAAACACGCCGGCGCCATCGGATCAGCCGACTCCAACTCCCGAGAATACTCCGGCACCTTCGGAGCAGCCGTCTGAGCAGCCTACGCCTACACCTACTAACCCAACTACACCCAATAATCCGACTACACCCAATAATCCGACAAACCCGAATACCCCAAACAATCCAAACACCCCGAACAATCCCAATACACCGAATACACCGAACAATCCCAATACACCAAACAACCCCAACACCCCCAGTAACCCGACCACTCCAAATAACCCGACTACCCCGAACAACCCAACAACCCCGGAGAACCCCAGCAACGAGCAGCAGGATTATCCGGAGCAGAACGACAACCCGAATATCCCCAACATGCCCAATGTCCCGGAGAACCAGCCCGACATGGACCTGCCCAACGATGATGTTCCTCTGGCAGATATGGATCTGCCCGATACACCGGATACACCCAGCGCACCCAACAATCCCAGTGTACCTGAAGATGAACCGGGACTGGATCTGCCGGACGATGATATCCCGCTGGCAGACATGCCGCCGCAGACGGGTGAGACCATCATGAACATGATCTGGATGTCTCTCATGTTCGGATCTGGCGCCGGTATGCTGGTCACAGCCAAGGGTAAGAAACGGGAAGAAGAAGAGTAATCCCTGATAGCCATCGGTTCCTCTGCAAGAGATGCTGATTGGCTGAAGAACTAAACCAATAAGGTCGCCGCTGCGGAAGCTTCCGCAGCGGCGGCCTTTTGCCGTGGGGCACTGGTCGGTTAGACGGGCACAGGAATGCAATCGCAGGGAACACATGACATGTGCTTCCCTTGTCTGATGCCTGGTCAGTGGTATGGGAAGATTTGTACTCAGATCAGCATCGTTGGAGTTTATAGTGGTGCTGTGAGGCGCTGGAGCGACATGATCACATCAATCGGGCATCAAAGAGGGGAGCGGCAATACTGTGAGAAACGAATTGCAGGATCATGGCCGCTCAGACAGCGAATTGGCACGACCTGACCTGAAAAACCGCCGGTGAAGTGGGGTACTCGGCAAGAGATGTGCCCATTCTGCACTATGGGCATCTTGCTCTTGCAGAACGGCAAGAAGCCTTTCGTGGTTCTTGGAAACTTGCGTGGGGCGAGGACTGCCCAGACCCGTTGGAAAGCTGGAGGTCAGGCGGTAGCCCGGGAAGGAAAGCAGACGTTCGTGAAAGCAACGGTTTCCTTGTCGTTTTCACAGTCTTTGGTTTTGCGGTCTTTTTTGTGATAGACTACTGCCAACCTGATTCCGGCGACAGGGACAGACGTCTCTGCAGGCTGAATATCAGGCGGGAGAAAGACAGACCGGCGCAGATTGGCGAGAGACATCCTGCCGCTGTGTCGCTCTGCCAACCTTCCGTTCGGACCGTCAAAGAACCATTTCAGTACTACCCTGCTCCGGCAGAATCCGCTGCCGGGGTGAAACGCAACTGAAACGGCAAACCGGGGGAAACTCCGGGACGCAAAGCCACGGGGCCTAAGGCGAAAGCTATGGCAGCCCGGCTGCCACGTTCGTTCTCAATATCAAAAGTTAGGAGAATGAAGATGGCGAAGTGTAGGAAAGTTCTCGCGATGCTGGTGTCCCTTGTGATGGTGTTCTCTCTGTTTGGCCTGTCTGCATTTGCAGCGGAAGCCGAAGGAGACTGCACCTTAACCGTCAACTACGTGGACACCGAAGGCAACCCCATTCAGGATCCCGAGGTCACGGTGTATCCCATCGGCAGCATGTATGAGGTGATTGCTCCCGCCATCGATGGTCATGGTTTTGACCGCGCTGAGGGCGAGACCAGCGGCATTCTCGAAGGCGATACGGTGGTTACCCTGGTGTACGTGGCGATGGATGTGGAGTCCGTGGAAATCCCCGAGGTGGATCCGCCTCTGGCCGAGCTCCCGGATGAAGCTCCCCCGCTCAGCGATGACCCCGCTCTGGCCGGTACGTTCACCGTCACGGTGCACTACAAGGACACAGACGGCAACGTGATCCGCGAAGAAGAAGTCCAGTCCTACCAGGGCGCAGCGCTCTATGAGATCACTGCCGCCGCGTTGGATGGCTACGGTTTTGCCTATGCCGAGGGCGAGACCAGCGGCATTGTCACGGGAGACGTCTCCGTGACGCTGGTCTATGAGAAGTTCCAGGATACCGAGGATCTCGCAACCCTGGTAGACGGGGAAACCCCTCTGGCCGCGGCACCGGAGGTCCCCTCGGACATCTCCCCGGCGACTGGTGAGACCATCATGGCCATCGTCTGGATTGTCCTCCTGGTGGCCTCTGCCATTGGACTGTTTGTGGTCCTCAAGGGCAAGCGCAAAAACAAATAAGGGCAACGAGAACGAAGAAAACCCAACGGATTTCCATCCGTTGGGTTTTCTTTGTAGGCGGACAAGGTCCGCCGGGGCTCGATATTGCCTGATGGCTGGACTGCGGAGCAGGGGAGAGAGTAAAGACAGCAGGGAAGAGAGTCGGTCTGTTGGCTGTGGTGCTGCTTGTCAGGTCGACGTCCATGCTGCTAGGATGGGTCTGAAGGCGCATTTTGGCCGCTTTTCATGGCTGGTGATATTCAGCAAAAATGTTGATTGGATGCTTGACTAGAGCACCCTGGGGGGTGTATAATAGGGCCGAGGTGAT
>CANRFN010000007.1 GCA_947629915.1 uncultured Oscillospiraceae bacterium
ACCCGCTGTATAAGGAGGCCAGCTACAAGCCCTACATCATCGCGGCCATGATCTTCCTGGCCAAGTGCAAGGACCCCAGGGCCGTGCTGAAGGCCCTGGAGGAGCGGGGCGTGAAGCGCCAGTTCGCAGAGTGATCTACTTCAAGCAGAGAGACCTTCCATTTCGCCCCGGCCGGCCCCGGAGGCCGGCCGGGCGCACCCAGGAGGAAGTATGGGAAAACGCATTGTGATCGCCCTTGGCGGCAACGCCCTGGGCAAAAACCTGCCGGAGCAGATGATCGCGGTGAAGAAGACCGCAAAAACCATATGTGATCTCATCCAGGCGGGGCACCAGGTGATCATCGCCCACGGCAACGGGCCCCAGGTGGGGATGATCCAGCAGGCCATGGCGGAGCTCACCCGGGTGGAGCCGGAGAAGTACATCCCCTGTCCGCTGTCCGTGTGCGTGGCCATGAGCCAGGGCTACATCGGCTACGACCTCCAAAACGCCCTGCGGGAGGAGATGCTGGACCGGGGGATCTCCAAAGGGGTGGCCACGGTGCTCACCCAGGTGGAGGTGGACCCGGCAGACCCCGCCTTTGCCCATCCCACCAAACCCATCGGCGCATTTATGAGCAAAGAAGAGGCGGAGCGGATGGTCCGGGAGCGGGACTACCAGGTGGTGGAGGACGCGGGACGGGGCTGGCGCCGTGTGGTGGCCTCCCCCAGGCCCCAGGCCATCGTGGAGATCGCGTCCATCCGGGACATGGTGGACGCCGGCCTCGTGGTGGTGGCCTGCGGGGGCGGCGGCATCCCGGTGTACACCACCGAGGGGCACCACCTCAAGGGCGCCGCTGCGGTGATAGACAAGGACTTCGCCTCCTGCGTGCTGGCCCAGCAGCTGGACGCGGACTTTCTGGTGATCCTCACCGCCGTGGAGAAGGTGGCGATACACTTCGGCAAACCGAACCAGAAGTGGCTGGACCGCATCACCCCGGAGGAGGCGGAGCAGTACATCGCCGAGGGGCACTTCGCACCCGGCTCCATGCTGCCCAAGGTGGAGGCCGCGGTGGAGTTTGCCCGCTCTAAGCCCGGCCGCGCCGCCCTCATCACGCTGTTGGAGCGGGCAGCAGACGGCATCGCCGGCCGCACTGGCACGGTGATCGCCCAATAAAAGAATCGGAGGTGCAAAACCATGCGCCATAGCTCCTATGTGATCCGGGCGGATTTCTGCTGGAGCAAATCCCTGGAAGAGGTGGCCTATCAGGAGAACGGCTGGCTGGTCTGTGAGAACGGCCGGTCTGCCGGCGTCTTCGCCCACCTGCCCGGCCAGTATCACAGCTGGCCCATCTTAGACTACACCGGCCAGCTGGCGGTGCCCGGCCTCACGGACCTCCACGTCCACGCCCCCCAGTATCGGTTCCGGGGCACCGGCATGGACCTGGAACTGCTGGAGTGGCTGAATACCGAGACCTTCCCCGAGGAGAGTAAGTACGCCGATCCCAGCTACGCCGAGATCGCCTATCAGCAGTTCGCAGAGGATCTCCGCCGGGGGCCCAACACCAGGGCCTGCATCTTCGCCACCATCCACACCGGGGCCACCCTGCAGCTCATGGACATCCTGGAGGAGTCCGGGCTCTGCACCATGGTGGGCCGGGTGAACATGGACCGGAACAGCCCGCCCACCCTGTGCGAGGCGTCTGCAGCGGTCTCCGCCGCAGCCACCCGGGCGTGGATTCAGGAGGCCCAGGGCCAGTATCGGCGGACGAAGCCCATCCTCACCCCCCGCTTCATCCCCTCCTGCACAGATGAACTGATGCGGGCGCTCCACAAGATCCAGCAGGAGACCGGCCTACCGGTGCAGTCTCACCTCTCGGAGAACCCGGACGAGTGCGCCTGGGTCCAGGAGCTCTGCCCGGGCTCCACCTGCTACGGCGATGCATACCGCCAGTTCGGCCTCTTCGGCGGGCCCGGCTGCCCCACCATCATGGCCCACTGCGTGTACTCCACGGAGGAGGAGATCGCCCTGATGCGGGAGGGACAGGTGTATGTGGCCCACTGCCCGGACTCCAACACCAACCTGTCCTCCGGCATCGCCCCCATCCGCCGCTATCTCCAGGAGGGAATCCCGGTGGGCCTGGGCAGCGATGTGGCCGCCGGCACCCAGACCTCCATCTTCCGGGCCATGGCCCAGGCGATCCAGGTATCCAAGCTCCGCTGGCGGCTGGCGGACCCGTCTCTCCTGCCCTTGAACGCCCGGGAGGCCTTCTATCTGGGCACCATAGGGGGCGGCAGCTTCTTCGGCCAGGTGGGCTCCTTTGAGCCGGGCTATGAGCTGGACGCCATCGTGCTGGACGACACCCGCTACACCCCCATCAAGGGCATGTCCCTGGACAAGCGGCTGGAGCGGACCATCTATCTCTCCGAGGACCAGGACATCCGCCACAAGTTCGTCCAGGGCCGGATGCTCTTCTAAATTTGGTTTTATCTTGCATTTCTCGGAAAACCCTGTATACTGAAGAGCAGTACGATACAGGACAGCTATCTTTCGCTTTCCCCAACATATATAAAGGAGGCAGAGTGTCTTGCCCAACGTAGGAAAAAGCGTCCCGCGGGTGGACGCCATGGACAAGGTGACCGGCCGGGCAAAGTATACGGACGACCGCTGCGACCCACACGCGCTGGTGGCCCGGGTGGTGCGCTCCACCATCGCCCACGGCTACGTGAAGTCTGTGGACATCTCCCAGGCGGAGAAAATCCCCGGCGTGGTGCGCATCGTGACCTGTTTTGACGTGCCGGACATCAAATTTCCCACCGCTGGCCACCCCTGGTCTGTGGAGGAGGCCCATCAAGATGTTGCAGACCGGCGGCTGCTGAACCGCCATGTGCGCTATGTGGGAGACGATGTGGCCGCAGTGGTGGCGGAGAACGAGGTGGCCGCCGCCCAGGCCGCGAGGGCCATTCGGGTGGAGTATGAGCCTCTCCCCTTCGTGCTGGACCCCATCGAGGCCATGCAACCCGGGGCGCCGGTGCTCCACAAGGAGTACCCGGACAACGTGCTGAAACACACCTCCATCCGCCAGGGAGACTACCAGACCGCCATCCAGGAGCCGGGCCTCATCTGCGTGGACAAGTGGTATGAGGTCCCCACGGTGCAGCACTGCCACATCGAAAACTTCATCTGCTACGCCTATGGGGAGGGGGACCGGATCGTCATCGTGTCCTCCACCCAGATTCCCCACATCGTCCGCCGCACCGTGGGCCAGGCATTGGGGCTGCCCTGGGGCAAGGTGCGGATCATCAAGCCGTACATTGGCGGCGGCTTCGGCAACAAACAGGACACCCTGTATGAGCCCCTCTGCGCCTACCTCTCCCTGCAGGTGGGCGGCCGCCAGGTGAAGCTGGACGTCCCCCGGGAGGACACCTTCGTCTCCAACCGGGTGCGCCACGCGGAGAAGATCCACATCATCTCCTGGGTGCGGCCGGACGGCACCTATGCGGCCCGGAAGCTGGAGATGTACTCCAACCAGGGGGCATACGCCAGCCACGGCCACTCCATCGTGGCAAAGGGCATGGGCGCCTTCCCCCAGATGTACCCCTGCCCCAACATCGAGGCGGACAGCTACACCGTGTACACCAACCGCTCTGTGGCCGGCGCCATGCGGGGCTACGGCATCCCCCAGGCCATGTTCGCCTTTGAGTCCCACACGGAGGACGTGTGCCGGCGGCTGGGCCTGGACTCCCTGGCGTTCCGCCACAAGAACATCATGCCCAAGGGCTATGTGGACGGCTTCTCCAAGAACGAGAACTATTTCGATAGCTTCAACCAGTGCATGGACAAGGCGGTGGCGGAGACAGACTACGTGCGCAAGCACGCGGCCTATGCCCATCAGACGGGAGAGGTGCGCCGCGGCATCGGCATCGCCCCCTTCTGGTACAACACTGCCGTGTGGCCCATCTCCCTGGAGCACTCCTCCTGCCGCATGGTGTTGAACCAGGACGGCTCCATCCAGCTGCAGGTGGCAGAGACAGAGATCGGCCAGGGCGCAGACACCGCCTACGCCCAGATGGCGGCGGACGTGGTGGGCCTTGCGTACTACACCGATGTCCACGTACAGAGCTGCCAGGACACGGACGTCACCCCGTTCGGCCTCGGCGCCTACGCCTCCCGGCAGACCTACACCGCCGGCTTTGCCATCCGGCAGACCGGCCTCATCCTCCGGGACAAGATCCTGGACTACGCATCTGAGATGACCCGGATGCCCAAGTACAACCTGGATCTCATGGACGGGGAGATCGTGCGCACCACAGACGGCAGGGTGCTGCTGAAGCTGGCGGACCTTGCCACCGAGGCCTTCTACAGCCTCACCCACAGCGTACACATCACCGCAGAGTCCACCTACCAGACCAAGAGCAACGCGTACTCCTTCGGCTGCTGCGTGGCGGAGGTGGAGGTGGACATCCCCCTCTGCAAGGTGAAGGTGACGGACCTTCTCAACATCCACGACTGCGGCAAGCTCATCAACCCGGCGCTGGCGGAGGCCCAGGTCCACGGCGGCATGTCCATGGGCATCGGCTACGCCCTCTCCGAGCAGCTTCTCTTCGATCCCAAGACCGGCCGGGCCCTGAACAACAATCTTCTGGACTACAAGCTCTCCACCACCATGGACCACCCCCATCTCCGGGCCATGTTCATCGAGAACTACGAGCCCACCAGCGCGTTCGGCACCAAGGCCCTGGGCGAGCCCCCCACCTGCCCGGTGGCCCCCGCCATCCGCAACGCCATTCTCAACGCCACAGGGGTAGAGGTGGACTCCCTGCCCATGAACCCCCATGTGCTGTACCGCCGATTCTGCCAGGAAGGCCTGATCGCCGATCCCTGGACCAAGGAGGGCTAAGCGTATGTACGATATCAAAGCGCTGTATGAGGCGGAGAGCACCGCCCACGCCGTGCAGCTCCGGCTGGAGCACCCCGAGGCCCAGATCATCGCCGGCGGCAGCGATGTGCTGGTGCAGGTCCGGGAGGGCAAGCGGGCCGGCAAAGCGCTGATCTCCATCTACATGCTGGACGAGCTCCGGGGCATCCGGATCGATGATGAGGGTAACCTCCGCATCGGCTCCCTCACCAGCTTCTCCCACATCACCAAAGATCCCCTGATCCAGCAATACATCCCCGCCCTGGGGGAGGCCGTGGACATGGTAGGCGGCCCCCAGATCCGCAACATCGGCACCATCGGCGGCAACACCTGCAACGGCGTCACGTCCGCAGACTCCGCCTCCACCCTCCACGCCTATGAGGCCATCATCGAGCTCACCGGCGCCAATGGGATCCGGCGGGTGCCCATTAAGGACTTCTATCTCCGGGCAGGCCAGACAGACATCCGCCCGGACGAGATCCAGACCGCCATACTCATCCCCCAGGACAGCTACAAAGACACCGCCGGGTACTACTTCAAGTACGCCATGCGCAACGCCATGGACATCGCCACCACCGGCTGCTCGGTGAACTGCCGGCTCTCCCCGGACAAGGGCACCTTTGAACGGGTGCGCATCGCCTATGGCGTGGCGGGCCCGGTGCCCATGCGGGCCCCCACCGCCGAGGCGATGGCGGCCGGCAAACCGGTCTCCCGGGAGACGGTCCAGGCCTTCGCCCAGGCGGTTCTCCAGGACATCAACCCCAGAGACTCCTGGCGGGCCTCCAGGGCCCTCCGGCAGCACATCGCCGTGGAGCTGGCCAGCCGCTGTCTCACCGAATCCGTACACCGTGCAGGAGGTGCCCTCTGATGGAGCAACAGTATAAGCAGGTGAATTTCAACCTCAACGGCAAGGATGTCTCCTGCGTGGTGGACATCCGCTGCTCCCTCACGGATATGCTGCGCAACCAGTTTGGCTGCACGTCTGTGAAGAAGGGCTGCGAGGTGGGCGAGTGCGGCGCCTGCACCGTGCTCATAGACAAGGAGGCCTTCAACTCCTGCATCTACCTGGCGGTGTGGGCCGAGGGCAAGCACATCCTCACCCTGGAAGGGCTATTGGGCCCCAACGGCGAGCTCAGCGACATCCAGCAGGCCTTTATCGATGAGGCGGCGGTCCAGTGCGGGTTCTGCACGCCCGGCTTCATCCTAACCGGCTATGAGATCCTGGAGACCGGCAAGCTCTACACAGACGATGAGCTCCGCAAGCTCCTCTCCGGTCACCTCTGCCGCTGCACCGGATATGAGAACATCCTGAAGGCGGTAAAGAAAGTGATGTACCAGCGGCTGGGCAAGACCCCGGAAGAGGCGTGATGCTGTTCAAGGAGGCACTGGCCATCGGCCCCGGGATCACGGCCATCACCGGCAGTGGGGGCAAGACCAGCCTGCTGCACCTGTTGGCAGACGAGCTCCCCGGGCGGGTTCTCCTCTGCACCACCACCCACATGTTCCCCTCGGACACGTACAAGACCCTGTGGAACCCCACGGCAGAGCAGATCCGCCAGGACTGGGCCCGGGTGCTTTGTATCGGTGCCCCGGCGGACCATGGAAAGCTGGGGCCGTGCACCTCTCTCACCCTGGCGGACCTGCTGCAGCTGGCCCCCTATGTCCTCGTGGAGGCGGACGGCTCCAGGCGGCTGCCCCTGAAGGCCCATGCGGCCTGGGAGCCGGCAATCCCCCCAGAGGCACAGCAGACCATCTGCGTGGTGGGCGCCAGCGGCCTGGGAAAACCCGTAGAAGAGGTAGTCCACCGCCCGGAGCTGTGGGTTCCGGAAGACACCGCCCCCACATCCGTGGCGGAGATGCTGGTCCGGGAGGGCCGCTGGGACAAGGTGTTCATCAATCAGTGCGAGACCCCGGAGGCCTTGGAGCAGGCCAGAGAGATTGCGAGGGGTCTGCCGCCGGGCACCGCCTTTGCCGGCAGCATCCGCCAGCACATGATCTGCCCTCTTCCCTAGCGCAACTACGAAAGGACGTGCATCATCCCTATGGGCATTCTGATACGCAACGGCACCCTGGTCTGTCCGGAGGGGCCGGTCCAGGCAGACCTCCGGGTGGACGGCGGCAAGATCACCGCCATTGGCAAGGACCTCCCGGTGGAGAGCTGCCAGGTGGTCGAGGCCGCCGGCAAACTGGTGTTCCCCGGCTTTATCGACACCCACACCCACTTTGAGATGAACAAGGGGCTCGTCAACGAGACCGCGGACGGCTGGGCCACCGGCACCCTTGCGGCCCTGGCCGGCGGCACCACCACGGTGCTGGACTTCTCCGAGCCCCAGCGGGGGGCCAGCCTGGCCTCCGCGCTGGACACCTGGCATAGGCGGGCAGACGGCCGGGCCTCCTGCAACTACGGCTTTCACATGACCATCAAGGACTGGAACCCCGCCATCCGGGCGGAGCTCCCCTCCATGACGAGGGCCGGCATCACCTCATACAAGATCTACTTCGCCTACGACAACCTCCGCCTCTCCGATGGAGACGCCTATCAGGTGGTGCAGGCGGTGGCGGCAGAGGGCGGCATCGTGGGATGCCACTGTGAGAACGGGGACCTGGTCTCCGCCGGCATCGCCGCCCAAAAGGCCGCCGGACGGATGGGTCCTGAGGCCCATCCCCTGTCCCGGCCGGCGGTGGTGGAGGCGGAGGCGGTGAACCGGTGGCTGGCCATCGGGGAGATGGCGGGCTGCCCGGTGAACATCGTCCACCTGTCTACCCAACGGGGCCTGGAGGCCGCCCAGGCCGCCCGGGCCCGGGGCCAGAAGCTCTATGTGGAGACCTGTCCCCAGTATCTCGTGATGGAGGACAGCAAGTATCTGCTTCCCGGCTTCGAGGGGGCCAAGTACGTGTTCTCTCCGCCCCTCCGGAAGCAGGAGGACCAGGACGCCCTCTGGGCCGCTCTGGAATCTGGCGACATCGACACCATCGGCACAGACCACTGCTCGTTCAACTATAAGGGCGTAAAGGAACTGGGCCGGGAGGACTTCTCCAAGATTCCCAACGGCATTCCGGGGGTGGAACATCGGCCGGTTTTGGTGTATACTGCAGGGGTGGCTGCTGGAAAGATCACCGCCCACGCCATGATGCAGCTTCTCGCCGCACAGCCGGCCAAGCTCTTCGGCATGTATCCCCAAAAGGGCGCCCTGCAAGTGGGTAGCGATGCCGACATCACCATTCTGGACCCCAACCAGTCCGGGGTGATCACCGCAGCCGGCCAGCACCAGAACGTGGACTACACCCCCTATGAGGGCTTCCAAACCGCCTGTACCGTGGACACCGTCCTTCTGAACGGCGAGCTGGCAGTCTCCCAGGGAGAGGTGCTCCAGACCTACCGGGGCAAGTACGTCTCCCGGGGTTCCTGTGCCTTCTGGCGCTGAGACAACAAACCCATAGAAAACGGTCCCGGAACTGGCTCACACCGCCGGCTCCGGGACTGTTTCCATACCAACCCATATCGAAATGAAGAAAGGAGCGTGGGGCGCAAGTCCTCAATCGGGCTGCGCCATCCTCTATGACTGTATTGCACACAGACAAGGCACCTGCCGCCATCGGCCCCTATTCCCAGGGGTATCAGGTGAACGGCTTCGTCTTCACCTCCGGCCAGATCCCCGTGAATCCGGCAGACGGCACCGTCCCCGAGGGCATCGCCGCCCAGGCGGAGCAGAGCTGCAAAAACGTAGGCGCCATCCTGGAGACCGCCGGTCTCAGCTACGAGAACGTGATCAAGACCACCTGCTTCCTGGCGGACATGGGGGACTTCGGGGCGTTCAACGGCGTCTATGAGAAGTTCTTTGTCTCCAAGCCCGCCCGCAGCTGCGTGGCTGTAAAGGAGCTGCCCAAGGGCGTGCTCTGCGAGGTGGAGGCCATCGCGGCGGTGTAACGCCAATCCAACCAAATCACCGAAGACAAAACGCCTGTCTGGGCTCTCCCCAGGCAGGCGTTTCTTGTTACCTTGTCCATTGAAACGATGCCCGCGCCCTGCCTTCCAAATTCCCATGATACTGGCCCCGCCGGTGCCGTGAGGCACATGCTTATCCGTGTTTTAGACTCCTTGCACCGACATTTTCCTCCATGCTTTTCCGGTACAAGCCATTCTCCCCACATGGGACAGGCAAATTGTGAGAAATTCCGTCATATTCACCCATTGAAAACGGTCTCTCTCCAGTATAAAATGCATAATACTACATCGCTTTAAAGCGTTAGCAGTTAGACATATGGGGAGATGTTTTTCATGGTTTCCGAGGAGATGCGCAAACTGGGTGCCACCGGCAATCCCATGCGCGTGCTGTTCGAGTATGGAAAGAAACGCGCCGCCGTCATCGGCGCAGAGAATGTCATCGATCTGGCTCTGGGCAATCCCAGCGTGCCGCCGCCCCCGCAGGTGAACGAGACCATCCGGCAGATCCTGTCCGGTGAGCTCTCGGATGCCGTCCACGCGTACACCAGCGCCCCCGGCGATCTGGCGCTCCGGGGCAAAATCGCCGCCTCCCTGAGCCGGCGCTTCCACACCGATGCCCGGGCCGAGGACATGTTCCTCACCTGCGGCGCGGCCCCTGCCCTCTGTGCCTGCTTCAAGGGCCTGGGCTGCCCGGGAGACAAGTTCATCGTGATCGCCCCGTACTTCACCGAGTACAAGATCTTCATCCACGGCGCAGACTGTGAAATCATCGAAGTGCCCGCCGCCAAGGACACCTTCCACCTGGACATCGATGCCATTGAGGCCGCCCTCACCCCAGAGGTAAAGGGCGTGGTGATCAACTCCCCCAACAACCCCTGCGGCGTGGTCTATCCCCAGGAGAACATCGATGCCCTGGGCGAGATGCTCCGCCGGAAGAGTGCGGAGTTCGGCAACCCCATCTACCTGATCTCCGATGAGCCGTACCGCGAGGTTGTCTACGATGGCATCACCCCGCCGTGGGTCCCCCACAGCTATGCCAACACCGTGGTCTGCTATTCCTACGCCAAGTCCATCTCCCTGCCGGGCGAGCGCGTGGGCTATGTGTACGTCCCCCAGTCCATGGAGGACCACGACACCGTGTTCCAGGCCATCGCCGGTGCCGCCCGCGCCGTGGGCCACATCAATGCCCCCGCCCTCTTCCAGTACGTAGCCGCCGCCTGTGATGGCCTCACCAGCGACCTCACCGCATACACCACCAACCGGAATCTCCTGTACAACTCCCTCACCGCCATGGGCTTTACCTGCGTGAAACCCATGGGCACCTTCTACATGATGGTGAAGTCCCCGGAGCCGGATGCGGCGGAGTTCTCCCGGAAGGCCAAGGAGGAGCTGGACCTGCTGTTCCCGGACACCAGCAGCTTCTCCTGCCCCGGCTATGTGCGCATCGCGTTTTGCGTGCCGGTGGAGCGGGTGCAGAAAGCCATCCCCCGCTTCCAGAGGCTGGCCGAGATGTACGGTCTCCAGCCCAAGGCGGCAGAGTAATCCCAGCAGCTCCATACAACAAACAAAGGGCTTTCACAGCCTCCCCTGCGGGAGGTCCGTGAAAGCCCTTTTCATTTCAGGTTGTCTTGCCCGGTACCGCTGCCCTAATTCGTATGGGCATCTATCCAGGCCTGCTCCGCCTCTCTGCCATAGACGGCGGCTTCGGTGGGGTCTGCGGGCACATGAAACGCCTGGAACCGCCAGCCGTCCTCGGTGCACACCATGTTGATGGGGTAGTCCACCGTCCAGTCCGGAGCGGTCTCCACCCGCCGATCCCGCTCCTCCAGGGTCTCGTTTCCGTAGGGCACGTTCATGGAGTAGTGGCCGGTAACGGTGAAGATGATCCTGTCCTCCGTCTTCTCCGTAAGGGTGTAGGTGTCCGGGAAGCGGGGATTGTAGTAGCTGTCCCCGTACTGCGAGCCCAGGGTGTAGGTGAAGCCATTGTGCTCCACATAGGTAGGGGGATACTCTGAATCCTCTCCGTTCCGCTGGCCCCACCAGTCTGCCGTGAAGTACTGCAGAACGGCTTTCTGCAGGTCTTCCCACCTGGCATAGAGGCCATTGGCGGCGCTGTAGGTCCAATCCCCCTGGGTGTACTGCTGCTCCGGGGCCGTCTCCGTACCGCCGGGCAGGCCGCGAATCTTGGAGGCATCCCCGCCGAAGAGCAGAATAGCCAGGTCCTGGGCCTGGAGATACTGTTCCGCCTGTTCCCGGTCCAGGACGCCGTCCAGTTGGGAGGCCAGAATGTCTGCCCGGTCCACCTCCTGCCACTGGTGATCGGTCCAGCGGAGGCAATGGGTCTCCGCCCAGACGGACTCTCCCCGGGCAATGGACACCACGCACTCCTCATCCGCCGCGCCGAATTCCTGCCAGCAGCCGCCCGCGCAGAAGAGGATGCCCTCCTCTACTGGATAGAGGAGCGGTCCGATGAAGTCTCCCTTGCGGAGGTAGTACTGGCCCTCGTATTGCAGGAGGCGTAGCGCGTCATCGCTGTATAGGTCTGTCATGGAGGACTCGGGATAGTAGGGAATTTGGGCGTCCAAACCCATGGAGCCGGCATCCGAGGGATCTGCGGGCACATGGAACTCCTGGAACCGCCAGCCGTCTTCAGTGCGCACCATGGTGACTGGGAAGGAGATAGTGTAGTCCGGAGCGGTCTCCAGCCGCTGATCCCGCTCTTCCAGGGTCTCGCCTTCGTTGGGAAATTTCGAGGAGTAGTGGCCGGTAACGGTGAAGACGATTTTGTCCTCCGTCTTCTCCACCAACCGATACGTGTCCGGAAAGCGGGGATTGTAATCGTTGTCCCCGTACTGCGAGCCCAGGGTGTAGGTATAGCCATTGTGCTCTACATAGATAGGGGGATATTCCGAGTTGTCCCCGTTCCGCTGGGCCCACCAGTCCGCCGTGAAGTACTGCAAAACGTCATTCTGCAGGTCCTCCCACCGGGCATACAGGCCGTTGGCGGCGCTATAGGTCCAGTCCCCCTGGGTGTACTCCTGCTCCGGCGCGGTCTCCGTGCCGCCGTTCAGCCCGATGATCTGGGAGGCATCTCCGCCGAAGAGCAGGCTGGCCAGGTCCTGGGCCTTCCGATACTGTTCCGTCTGCTCCCGGTCCAGGACGCCATCCAGATGGGCTGCCAGGATGTCTGTGTGGTCCACTTCCTCCCACTGGGTGCCGTTCCACCGGAAGCATGGAATCTTGCCCCAGTAGTCCGCATGTCCGATGGATAGGACCACCTCGTCCTCTGCCATGCCAAACCCCTGCCAGGCGTCTCCGAACGCGTAGATGGCATCTTCCAGGTACGGGTAGGGGATGGCGCTGTAGTACGCGCCCTTGCGCAGGTAGAGCAGGTCTCCGGAGGTGCGCAGACACATGTCATTATACCGGTACAGCTCCGTCAGGTCCTCCTCGGAGGGCTCCCCAACCGGGGTCCCCTCCGGCGCAGTCGGATCTGTAGGTGCCGGGGTGGCCGGCTCCGGGGTGGCCGGCTCCGGGGTGGCCGGCTCCGGGGTGGCCGGCTCCGGGGTGGCAGCCGCCGGCACCTCAGAGGACACTGGCTCCTCCGTGGACGCGGCGGGGCTGTTGCAGGCAGCGAGCAGGAGGCACACGAGTGCCGCTACGGCAAGGCCAGTCAGCCTCGTCTTCACGTATCACATCCCCTGTTTTCTTGGTTTTCGTGATCCCAACGGAACGCGTTCATGTGTTCCAGCGGCAGGCTGCAGTGGGAACCCCAACGGCACGGCCACACCACGCATTCTTCCGTTCCATCGCTATCATACCACAGCCGGTTGGGTAATCAATGGAGAGCGCAGAAATATTACTGAACTGTCTAAGAATGGTCATGCTTTTCAGGTAGACCGTTGCTTCTCGTAGCGGTCTGATGGCTCCCGCCCTCCTCGTTTTTCAGCACCCCTCGCGATCTCTCTTGCGCCCCGCCGTCTCCTGTGATATTATACCAGTACTGGACACAGACGGCAGTCCCAGGCTGCCGCCCACAGAGGAGGAGACAAATATGCTCGCAGTGATCAAAGGCGCGGGAGATCTGGCCACCGGCACCGCCATGCGGCTGTACCGGGCGGGCTTTGATCTGGTGCTCACAGACCTGCCCCGGCCCACCGCCATTCGCCGGACAGTGTGTTTTTCCCAGGCGATTCTCTTTGGCAGCTGGACGGTGGAGGACGTCACCGCACGGTACGCCGAGAGCCCGGAGGAGGTGCCCGCCATTCTGGCCCGCCGGGAGATCCCGGTACTGGCAGACCCGGAGGCCGCCTGCATCAAGGCGCTCCGCCCAGACGTGGTGGCAGATCTCATCCTGGCCAAGCGGAATCTGGGCACCAAGATCACCGATGCCTCCGCCGTGATCGCCGCCGGCCCCGGCTTTACCGCTGGCCTGGACTGCCACGCGGTGGTGGAGACCATGCGAGGGCACACCCTGGGCCGGGTGATCTACCACGGCTCCGCCATTCCCAACACCAACATCCCAGGGCTTATCGGCGGCTTTGCCGGGGAGCGGGTGCTGCGGGCGCCGGCAGACGGCATCTTCCGCCAGCTCCGGGAGATCGGCGAGAGGGTGGAGGCCGGAGATGTAGCCGGCACCGTGAACGGTGAGCCTGTGGTCTGCCAGATCAGCGGGGTGCTCCGGGGCATCCTGGCAGACGGCACCCCGGTGCATAAGGGGATGAAGTCCGGCGATGTGGACCCCAGAGGGGACCCATCGTACTGCAAACTCGTCTCAGACAAGGCCCTGGCGGTGGGCGGCGGCGTGCTGGAGGCCGCCCTGCAGCTCACCGGCATTCTCCGATCGAAAGAAGGCGCCGCCCTATGAATCAGACCTTTTCCGATATCCTCCGCTCCCTGCAGGAGACCGGCGAGGCCGCCCTCACCCGGACAGTGGAGGGACACACCTATGTGCGGCAGTTTGCCCGCAGTCCCCGGCTGATCCTGCTGGGGGCCGGCCATGTGTCTCAGGCACTGGCGGCCTGTGCCTCCAAGGTGGCCTTCGCCGTTACCGTTCTGGACGACAGGCCGTTCTTTGCCTGCCGGAGCAACTTCCCGGACGCGGCAGAGATCCTCTGCGGGGACTTTGAGGCGGTGATCCGGGAGCAGCTCCATGTCTCCCCCAAGGACTACGTCTGCATCCTCACCCGGGGCCACCGGTGGGACGGGATCTGCCTCAGGACCTTGCTCCAGGGGGAGATGCCCTGCTATCTCGGGATGATGGGCTCCCGCCGCCGGGTGGCCGGCCTGCTGGCCCAACTGGAGCAAGAGGGCTTCGATCCGGAGAAGCTCCGTCAGATCCACACCCCCATCGGCATCCCCATCGGCTCCGTCTCCCCGGAGGAGATCGCGGTATCCATCACCGCCCAGCTGATCCAGACCCGCAGCGGCCTTCCGAAAGCCCCCAATGTACTCCCCCGCACCGAGGTACAGGAGGATGTGCTGGAGTTTGCCGCAAGGGATCCCGCCCCCAAGGCCATGCTGCTGGTGCTGGAGACCAAAGGCTCCACCCCTGCCAAGGCGGGCGCCCTGATGGCGGTAGACAGGGCCGGCAACACCCGGGGCACCGTGGGCGGCGGCTGTGCGGAGGGAGAGGCCCTTCTGGCAGCCCGCCGGCTCATCGGCACCGGCACCGCGGAGGTGTTGGACGTGAACCTCACCGCGGACATGGAGGACGAGGAGGGCATGGTCTGCGGGGGCACCATGCGGCTGCTGCTGGAGGACCTGCCCCAGACGGAATAACAGGTCTTTGATCTCCCGCCAGGGCAAAAAGTGGATCAATCTTCCATTTTATCATGCGGATTGTGCAACAATTGCGCCAGTGGTTGACGCGCCCGCCAAAGTCCGGTATAATGGGCGCAGTTCACTGGAAGTGGGTGCTGTCTTTCGGCTGCCCAACAGCAGAAAAGCACAGCACCCCCACGGCACACCGGTCCTGCGCAGGGCCAAACCACCGGAGCCGCGTCTGCCATACGGCTCAGAAAGGGGCGTAAGCACAAATGGAATACAAGACAGAGCGGGAGCTCTATGATCTCGGCTTTCGATTCAAAGAGGTAGAGCTCTGGAACGAGTTGGAGGACAAGCAGATGTTCGCCGTCCGCCTCCCGGACGGGAGCGATGGATACTGCAGCGTCATGGGCATGCTGGGGCTGAACCTATGTCTCGCCATGTATCTGGGCAAGGAGGGCTTCTCTGGGTACTGGAAGCTCAGCCAGCCGTACAAAGAGGAGCTGTACACCCTGTTTCTGAGCTTGGAGCGGAACGGTTTCTTCTGCTCCTACGACAACAAAGAAGATGTCTCCCAGGAGGAGATCAAGCGTGCCCAGCAGTGGGCCCGATCCCTGAAGGCAAAGCTCACCCGGCCCTACCCCTATCTCCACTTCGAGCGGGCCAAGCTCAACCGGCGGATGGAGCGCCTCACAGATGAGCAGGAGGCCCAGTGCATGAAGCTGGCCCTCCAGGCAGGCCTCTATCTCTCCGAACTCATCGAGGACGGCGAGGACCCCTACGACCTGGTGCCCATCATAGGCAGCCCCACGGATGAGATCCCCCTGCTGATTCCAGACAGCAAGGCTCACGGCGGCTTCCGCATGGAGAAGACCCGCCTGCCGGGCTTTGTAGAGCCGGAGCGGAAAGTTCCCGCCCCGCTGGACGAGTTCACCCTGGCCCGGCTGAAGAAGTGCAGGGCCACCGGGACCTGGGATCTGGCCATCACCTACATGTTCTTCTCCGTGATTGAGGAAGAGGATGAGGCCTATATCCCCTCTGTCCCCGTCTGCTACAGCCACGATGAGGATATGTACCCGCCCATCAACGCGGTGGGCGATTTCGACAACGAGCCGGACAAGATGTTCTTTGAATTCTCCAAGCGGCTCATAGACCTGAACATCCGCCCCACCGCTCTGCGGCTCTTCCGCTGGGACACCCGGGCCCAAGCCTTTGTCCAACCCCTGGTGAACCAGCTGAACATCCCCGTAGAGCTCACGGACGACATGCCGGATCTCCACCAGTTCATGATGGACATGATGCACGAGATGAACATGTCCGATGAGGAGTCTCAGGCTATCATGGGCATGCTGTTCGAAGCCATAGACTCCGCAGACGTCAAGGACCTGCGCAATGCCCCGGTGGAGCTGCAACTTCTGGCCAAGGGCATGCTGGAGATGATGGGAGACCAGCTGCCGAGCTCTGTGAGGAAAAAGATCCGCGCCTGCCTGAAGTACTGGGATTGAGTGCCGCACACCCAGTCGAGACCCAAAGAGAACACATCGCCCTCAGCAGGGAACCTACTGAGGGCGATTTTCTATCTGTGTCTGGGTGTCTAAGGGCGCCGTCAGTACCATTTTTTACATTCCACAAGTGCGCCAAGAAAAAAAGGAAGACGGCCCAAATAGGCCCAAGAAAGATGGAAATTATGTACTTGACAACACTCCGCTCAAGGTATATACTGCCCGCGCTCTTAGGAATCAACACTAAAAGAACGCCCTGCAGTTGAATCTTGCTTTTTCCAGTGGAAACAGCTAACAATGGTAAAAGAGTGTGTTCAATAAGCAAGATTTCATGTTTTGTACAACAGTGTAATTCACAGTATCATTTTTAAAGGCATTTACTTAGTGTTAATCCCTGTGCCAAAGAACGAATATTATTACAAAAAAAGGAAAAGGGCACTCTCACTATTACATGCAACTGGAGAAAGGGCAAAAATGGACTGAATCCCTGTGGGACGAGCGTACTGGTGCTTACAATGACATTATCGTAAGATGCGATGCTGTATATCCTGCATCTGGCTATGACGATTACACTCATATTCAATGTCAGGCAACTGATGCATGGGATAATGTTGTCACAGGTATCGTAACACTAACAGAGGGCGCAGCCAGTTCCTACATTCCGCTAAAAAATGGCACACTGAATACCCCGTATATTGGCTTTCAATTTCGCGGCAATAACACGAACTTGGCTGCTACAGCTATTATAACGTGCGATGCTAGATAGCGAAATAGAATCTCTATGAATGGCTCTGATAGATCAATGAGCGTCTCTGTGCATTGATCTATCAGAGCATATAATTCAAAGATGATTCGAACCAGTTTTTGAAGGGTGGTTTTCTAGTGGTTATCCACTATGCCTTGGCACAGACGCGTTCCTCGCTGAAACAGCTGGGGAGCATCATCACCTTCTTCGTGCTACTCATCATCATGCTTCAAAACTTTGTCCATAATGTGCTGCTTTATCAGGGCACAGACGTGCTGGCCATGATACATCCCATGGAGTTGTTGACGCTTTCCCCAAATGCAGCAGACCCTGAATGGCTCAGTATATTTATGCAAATCTATCCTCTCTTGGTGACCCTTCCATCGGTTCTCTCATTTAACCGGGAGCGGCAGACGGGAGAGAGCATTTTGATCGCGGCGCGTATGGGCAATCTGCAGTATACGCTCGGCAGACTCGTTTCTGTTTTTTTGACTACTTTTGTTGTGTTTACGGTTCCATTTCTCATAGAAATCCCTTTGAATTGCATTTCCTTCCCGCTGGAAGCGCAAGGAGATGTGTTAAGCATGGACCTTTACGACCCGGGATACGTGGATTATATTCACTGCTTTTTATTTAGCAATATCTATATTTTCTCACCGTATGTATACGCTGTCGTTGGCACACTATTTTGGGGTTTCTGCAGTGCCGTTTTTGCCGCTTTCGCTGCGGCTTTTGTGGCCTGCATCAAGTTCAAATACACCGTATTCAGCATGCTACCAGCTTTCCTTTTTCTGAATGCAACGGTCATGTTCAGCCCAACAACAAGAGATGTCCCATCCATAGCCTGGTATCACTATCTATTTTTATTCGATGACCGATTAAAGAATCCATCCTATCTTTGGGCTATCCCTATTCTAATCTTGATTTCTATTCTCGGCACAGTATGGGGAGGCACACACGATTGTATCGGATAAGGTATGACACACTGGTCGCAGCACTGATTGGCCTCCTCTCTGGCGTTTTGTCTGCCATGCTCTTTGTCAGGCCGTACACTGGTTCCATAACGCTCTCTGAAATGGTGCTTCAACTCAGTGGATCACGGGGTACATACGAGTTCAATCCTTCTCTCAGCGAGATCATGGGCATGTTCACCCGCTTTATCCCGATATTCCTTTTTGAGTTCTATGGCGGCACCGTAATGTACCGCAACTTTTGCACTGCCAGTATATACATCTTCACCCGGAACCCCAACCGCTCCCGGTGGTATTTCCGCGAGACAGCCCGCGTGCTTCTGCTGTCCGTGGTGTTTGCAGCGGTTTCCCTTATCACCGCAGTACTTCTTTCTATGGTTCAGTATGATGTGATCACAAACTATCCTGGGGTGCTTCTCAGCATATATCACTTTGTTTTATTTTCAATTTGGATCACTACAGCCACAATTCTACTCAACTTGTTCTCTATTATATTTGGAACACATGTCGCGGCTTTGATTGTAATCGGGCTTCAGGCGATTTGCATTGCCGCTCTATCCCTGATTGAAATCGAAGATCAGCTTCTCCCAGCGGTATTGCTGCAGATAAATCCCATAGCGAACCTCATTCTAGGGTGGTTTCACAGCAGGATCCCGGCTTTGGACGAGGCAATTTTCTCACCCCATAAAGGTTTTTCTTTTGTTCCCGCGCTTTTCGTTGTCTCCTCTTATTGCCTGCTCACAGTCCTTTCCGGAAGACAATTCATCTTGCATCGGGACATCCTGAGCAGCAATGCAGAATTGGATGGTGTTTAGCATGCTCCTATGTGCAAAAGATATCTGTAAGAAAATACGAGGAAAGACGGTCCTGTCTCACGTCAACCTGGAACTGGAGAGCGGAACGATCTACGGCTTTGTGGGGCGAAACGGCTCCGGCAAGACAATGCTCTTTCGGGCACTCAGCGGCCTGATATCCGTCTCCTCTGGGGAAGTCACTCTGGACGGAAAGGTTCTCCGGAAGGACTTTTCCGTCCTGCCAAACCTGGGGATCATTCTGGAGACAACAGGGCTCTATCCCAATCTCACCGGTATCGAAAATCTGTCCTACCTCGCCAGCATCCAAAAGCGCATCGGTTTGGAGGAGATCAAAAGAGCGATCCGCAGGGTAGGGCTGGACCCGGAAGACAAGCGGACCTACCGGAAATACTCAATGGGTATGAAACAGCGGTTGGCCCTGGCACAGGCGGTGATGGAACGGCCAGACATCATTATGCTGGATGAGCCCACAAATGGCCTGGATGAGGACGGCGTGGACATGATTCGCAAACTGATCCTTGCGGAAAAAGAGCGGGGCGCCATGATTCTGGTTGCCAGCCACAACAAAGAGGATATCCATATCCTGGCCGATCAGGTGTACCGTATCTCCGCCGGAGTGGTTTCTCAGCGTGAGGAGAATGTCCAATGAGATATCGCATTTTGTACGGGCTCGCAGTTGTTTTGGTTCTGGCTGCAGCCATTTTAGGATTGGCGAAAAGGGGCACCTACCAGGATATCGCACACAGCGAGAATTTCTATGCGGATGCGCTGGTGGCTGAATTGCCGGAACAGATTGCTCTTACCAACAGTGAGGCGATGCGCACAGCGCTTCCCACAGCTCCTTTGATCATGCGAGTTCACGTACTGGATGATCTTGAATATGTTCCTAACAACGCCAAACTCAAAGTGCGAGTAGACGATGTTTTCACAGGCACAGGCTGTGCAGTCGGCGATGTAATCTATCTCACGGGTCGCTATTACATATTATTTGATTCGAATCAGACAACGCTGGAGTGCTTCTTTGTAAACGTTCCAGAAGTTGGGGAAGACTATCTGGTGTTTGTCGAAGATCAGCTCGTCTCCTATCATGATCCATTCCCTGTGTTCAGGTTGTTTCAGTCCTCTATATTTACGCCGATCTTCAGCTACACCGATCATCCCTGCACAATCCTCCCGACCGAGGAACACACCACCTATGTCCCGTATGACGCGGTCCGGGAGAATGAGTTTTTCGTGACATCAGAAAAGGCTTTCCAAGCATTGTCCGATTTGAAACATGAGATGCTGGAACGCTATCCAATCCGGTGACACGCTGATCGGATATAAAAGACAGCACCGAGGCAGTCTTTTGCAAGATGCTTCGGTGCTGTCTTTTCTTATCTTGTTTTCTGCCGCTGCGAGTCATCGGCAACTGGACCGCACAATTGTCCCACAGCATATTCATCTTCCCCTGTGGAAACCATTTTTGTAGAAGCGGACACAGTCTACTCTCCTCGAGGAAATGCATCCCACTGCAGCAGAGTGAACTGGTTGCGGCGAAAGTCCAGGATGCCCTCCTGGCGCATGAGACTCAGCTCGTGGGAGAGTGCGCTGCGGTTCACCGCGAGGTACGCCGCCATCTCCTCCCGGGTGAAAGGGATGGTGAAGGAGGTAGATCGCCGCTGGTCCGCCTGGAGAGAGAGGTACGTGATGATCCGCTCCCGCAGTCCGCCGCGGGACAGGACCATCAGGTGCTTCTCTTTTTTCATGTGCAGGTTGGCCAGGGTGTAGAGAAGGCGGCGGAGGGTGTCCTGGCGCAGGGGCTCCGGCAGCAGTCCAGGCTGCAGCACCAGGTCTGCGGGGAAGGCGAAGGTCTGGGAGGGCTCCGCCGCCACCGCGCTGTACGGCGCGATGCGGCTGGGGGTGGCCGCCAGGTCCAGTCCCACCAGCCGGGGCGGCGTCTCGGCGGAGGACAGGCTGTATGTGCCGTCTGCAAAGGTGTACAGCACGTTCACTTTGCCGGAGAGCACCACGGCGAGGCGGTCCACCCGCTCCTGGGGACGGATCAGAAAGGCGCCCCTGTCCCAGGTGCGGCAGCGCCCCTGGGGGATCACATGCCGTTGGATCTGCTCCAGGGTGAACCCGGAAAAGAGCGCACTTTTCTGCAGCTGTTCTGCCAGATTCTCCATGGAACTCCCCCATTTCCCACATTCTTTTCAATATGTTGGTATGCCAACATACCCAGCAATTTCCCAGTGGTATGCTAAAGCAGCAGATGCGCCACTTCCTGAATGGTGAGGTGCAGCCCCTCCAATGTCTCCCGCCAGCTCTCGTACTCCGGGTCTGTGATGCGCCAGGCCAGGCCGCAGTCTGCGGAGATCTCCCGGGGCACCGGGATCATCCGCCCGGGGATGCCTTGGGCCTTGCAGATCCGCTCCAGGGCCAGGGCGTCTGTGGTGCTGCGGAATGTGAGCACCGTGTAGGGCTTCTTCTCCCGCATGATACCTTACGGACGCACCACCAGCGCGGCCTTTGTGAGCCGCTCCACGATGTCGTACATGTTGGTCACGCCGCCGATCTGCAGCTTGTCTGTGAGGCCGTAGTAGTTGAGGCAGGTCCCGCAGGTGAGGATCTCCACCCCCTGGGCCTCCATGTTCTGCAGGTCCTCCAGGGACGCTGAGCCTTCGCAGGTGAGGTGGGCGCCGCCGTTGTAGAAGAGGATGGTGCCGGGGAGCTCGTCCTGCTGGGAGAGGGCGTAGAGGAAGGCCTTCATCAGGGCGGCGCCCAGCTCATCGCTGCCGGTGCCCATGGTGGCGGAGGTGACGGCCACCACCGTCCCCTTGCGGCGGGCGTCCGGGATGCAGACCTCCGGGGACTTCTCTGGCTGCTCTTCGGCAACTTCCTCCCCGGAGACGGTGATGGCCACTTTGTACTGGGCCTCCCCCAACTTCGAAGAGGACACGCCGTACCCCTTCACCTTGGCCATCTTGGTGAGGTTCTGGACGGCGATCTCGTTGTCCACCAGGGTCTCCACGGTGCCGGCGGCGCCCTGGAACTCGGCGATGGCCTTCTTGGTCTTTACCACGGGAATGGGACAGGGATCTCCCATCGCGTTAACGGTGACATTTTTCATATTGCAATACCTCGTTTCGTTCAGATTCAGCACACGGTAACTTCTACAGCCCCGGGCAGTGTGAGCACGCCGATGGCCGCCGCGGGAAGACCGGCCTCCCGCATCTCAAGCAGCAGGGCGTCTGCATCCCGGGGAGAGACCGCCATCAGCAGGCCGCCGGAGGTCTGGGGGTCGAAGAGGATCTCCTCCATGAAGAAGGGCACATCCCGGAAGGCGATCTTATCCCCGGCAAAGTTCCGGTTCCGCTGGCCAGCCGCGGTGAGGAGAAACTCGTTGGCGTGGCGCTCCGCCTCCTGGAAGTACGGCACCTCGCGCCAGTGGATCTCCGCCCCCAGTTTGCCGTCCAGCATCTCCCGGAGGTGGCCCACCAGGCCGAAGCCGGTGACATCGGTGCAGGCGTGGACATCGTATTGTGCCGCGATCTCCGAGGCGGTCTTGTTCAGGGTCGTCATGGAGGAGATGGCCTCTGCCATGGCCTCCTGGGACGCCTCCCCCACCCGGTTGGCGGTACAGAGGATGCCCACCCCCAGCTTCTTGGTGAGCAGCAGCACGTCTCCCGCCGCGCCCCGGTTGTTGGCCAGCACCCGCCTGGGGTCCACGATGCCCGTTACAGACAATCCGTACTTCACCCCATCGTCCGCGATGGAGTGTCCGCCGGCCAGGATGCCCCCGGCCTCCAGCACCTTCTCCGCGCCGCCCCGGAGGATCTCCCCCAGGATGTTCAAGTCCCACTTCTCCGGGAAGCAGACGATGTTCAGGGCGGTCTTTACGGTGCCGCCCATGGCGTAGATGTCGCTGAGGGCGTTGGCGGCGGCGATCTGCCCGAAGGTGTACGGGTCCTCCACCATGGGCGGGAAGAAGTCCAGGGTCTGGACGATGGCCAGGTCCTCCGAGATCTGGTACACTGCGGCATCGTCCCGGCTGTCCCAGCCGATGAGCAGGTTGGGGTCCTCCGGCCCCTTGGGCAGGCGGGAGAGCACCCGGGACAGCACGCCGGCCCCCAGTTTGGCGGTACAGCCCCCGCCTTTGCAGAATACAATTTTCTCCTCCATACGGCACCTCCCGGTCGTTGTATTTTCCAGTATACAACGACCGGTTGGAAAAGGCAATCCATCCGGCAAATTTCTTTCCTCTTTTCCCCAGAAAATCTAGCAGAATCCATGCAAAAGGAGTAGAATACCCGTGAAACAGACATTGTCCCTGATCCTGGCCTTCGCACTGCTCTTCGCCCTGGCGGACTGCAGCGGCAGGGCAACTCCCACCGATCCCCCGGCCAGCAATACCGTCTCCCCCACCGGGGCCCCCGCAGAGGAGCCGGTGGAGCTGGTGGTGTTTGCAGCCGCCTCCCTCACTGAGACCCTGACGGCAATCGGTGAGGCCTATCACACCGCCCACCCCGAGGTCACCCTGGTCTTCACCTTCGACAGCTCCGGCACCCTGAAGACCCAGATCGCCGAGGGCGCCCCCTGCGACATCTTTCTCTCCGCCGCCCCCAAGCAGATGAATCAGCTGGACGGCAGCATGGACGCAGACCACGATAACACAGAGGGGCTGGACTTGATTCTCCAGGACACCCGGATCGACCTTCTGGAGAACAAGGTCGTGCTGGCCGTCCCCGATGGCAACCCCGCCGGCATCACCTCTTTCGATGATCTCTCCACCCGCCTGCAGGACGGCTCCGTCTTTCTGGCCATGGGCAACGCGGACGTGCCGGTGGGCCAGTACACCCAGAAGATCTTGGCCTGGTATGGACTCCATGAGGAGGATCTCAACGCCAAGGGCGCCATCACATACGGCTCCAACGTGAAGGAGATCACCACCCAGGTGGCCGAGGCCCTGGTGGACTGCGGCGTGATCTACGCCACCGATGCGTACTCCGCCGGCCTTGCCAGCGTGGACACGGCCACGGCGGAGATGTGCGGCCAGGTGATCTACCCCGCCGCCGTATTGAAGGACACCCAGCACGAGGCGGAGGCCCGGGCCTTCCTTGCGTACCTCACCGGCCCCGAGGCATCTGCGGTCTTCGCCTCCGTGGGCTTTACCCCGCTCGCGCAATAAGGCGGGCAAGCTCCCAATCAACCACGACACAAAATAGAAAGGACGGTGCCTCGTGGACTGGTTCCCCCTCATCAACTCCCTGCGGATCGCGGCCATCAGCACGGGCATCGTCCTGGTGCTGGGGGTCTTCGCCGCCTATGAGGCCTCCAAACTGCCCCGAGCGGTAAAGGGGATCTTGGACGCGGTGCTCACCATCCCTCTGGTGTTGCCTCCCACGGTGGTGGGGTTTCTGCTGCTCCTGCTGCTGGGACCCCGCCGCCCCCTGGGCGCCTGGTTTTTGGAGCACTTCCAGCTTCGCCTTACCATGACCTGGTGGTCTTCCATTTTTGCCACAGCTGTGGTAATATTCCCCTTGCTATACCGCACCGCCCGGGGGGCCTTTGCAGACTTCGATGAGACGCTGGCCTCCTCTGCCCGCACCCTGGGGCTCAGCAACACCTGGATCTTCTGGCGGCTTCGGCTGCCCCTCTGCCGCTTCGGCATTCTGGCGGGGACGGTGCTGGCCTTTGCCCGGGCCCTGGGGGAGTACGGCGCCACCAGCATGGTCTCCGGGTACACCCCCGGCCGCACCGCCACCATCTCCACCACGGTGTACCAGCTCTGGCGCACCAACGATGAGGCCCTGGCCTTCCGCTGGGTGTGCGTGAACCTGGCCATCTCGGCGGCGGTGCTGTTGGCGGTAAATCTGCTGGAGCGGAAGCCCCGGCCGGGAAGGGGGCGGTAGCGGTGGCACTGGTGGTAGACATCGAGAAACAGCTGGCTCTCTTTCCCCTGCAGGTGCAGTTCGAGGCCAAAGAGGGCATGCTGGCCTTGCTGGGGGCCTCGGGCTGCGGCAAGTCCATGACACTCCAGTGCATCGCCGGCATCCAAAAGCCGGACCGGGGCTATATCGCCCTGGACGGCCGGGTCCTCTTCGATAGCAAAAGGCACATCAATCTCCCGCCCCAGCAGCGCCGGGTGGGCTTTCTCCTGCAGCAGGGCGCCCTCTTCCCCAACTTCACCGTGCGGCAGAACATCGCCTGCGGGGTACGGGACAAGGGAAAGCGGAAGGCGGTAACGGACGCCCTATTGCAGCAGGTGCATCTGGAGGCCGTGGCAGACAAGTACCCCGGGGCCATCTCCGGCGGAGAGCAGCAGCGGGCGGCTCTGGCCCGGGTACTGGCCAACGAGCCGGAGGTCTTACTGTTGGACGAGCCCTTCTCCGCTCTGGACACCCACCTGCGCTTCCAGCTGGAGCAGCTGGTGCGGGAATCTGTCCGGCAGCTGAACCGGCCGGCGGTGCTGGTCTCCCACAACCGGGACGAGGCCTTCCGGCTGGCAGATCACCTGGCGGTGCTGTACCGGGGCCATCTGGAGGCCCTGGGGGAGAAGCATGCGGTGTTTCAGGACCCTAGGACGGTGAACGGCGCCCGGCTCACCGGATGCAAGAACATCTCCCCAGTCGAGAGAATAGACAGCCGGCACGTCCGGGCCCTGGACTGGGGCTTGGATCTGGAGGTGTCCGGAGAGACTGCCGGCATCACCCATGTGGGCATCCGCATGCACGACATCCGCCCCGCGCCAGATGATGCACAAGCACCCAACACCTTCCTATGCAAAACCGTGGAGGAAGTGGAAAACCCCTTTTCCATCACCATACTGCTGCAGCCGGAGCAGTGCAAAACCATGAAAACCATCGGCATGGAACTGCCCAAGGACCAGTGGTGTCCCAGGCCATCCTGCCGGGTACAGCTGCCCCCGGAGGCCATTCTGCTGCTCCGGGACAGCGAAGACAGAGCAATCACACACCAGAGAGGAGACCGTTCTCAATGAAGAAAGTAGCCGTACAGGACGCAGTGGGCCTGCCCCTCTGCCACGACATCACCGCCATCCGGGATGGCTTCAAAGGCGCCGCGTTTCGCAGGGGCCACGTGATCCAGGAGGAGGACATCCCGAAGCTGCTGGATCTTGGCAAGCGGACGGTCTTCATCTGGGAGGAGAACGCGGGAGAGCTCCACGAGGAGGACTGCGCTCTCCGGATGGCCGCCATGGCCCCGGTGAAAGGTGCCCACTACGAGGGCCCTTCCGAGGGCAAAGTGCTGCTGATCGCAGACCGGAGAGGCCAGTTCCGGGTGAACACAGACCTGCTGCACCGGATCAACGCCATCGGGGACATCACCATCGCCACCCTGCCAGACCACTATCCGGTGGAGCCGGGGGCCCGTCTGGCCTCCATGCGCATCGTCCCTCTCGTTACCCAGGAGCGCCAGATCATCCAGGCGGAGCGGCTCTGCCAGAAGGAGAAGCTGCTGGACCTGAAGCCCTATCTGCCCCGGAAGGCCGGCATCGTGATCACCGGCTCCGAGATCTACACCGGCCGGATCCAGGACAAGTTCGCCCCGGTGCTGCAGAAAAAGCTGGCGGCCTATCCGTGTGATGTGATAGGGATCTCCCTCTGCGATGACGACCTCTCCATGATCACTCAGGCGGCCCGGCGGTTTCTGGACGCGGGGGCGGACCTGCTGCTCTTCACCGGCGGCATGTCTGTGGACCCGGACGATCTCACTCCCACCGCCATCCGGCAGCTGGGAGCCCAGGTGATCTCCCACGGCGCCCCCGCCCAGCCCGGCAACATGACCCTGGTGGCGTACCTGGACCAGGTGGCCATCCTGGGGGTGCCTGGCGCGGCGGTAAAGATGCCCACCACGCTACTGGACGTACTGCTGCCCCAGATCTTCACCGGGGAGCCCATCACCCACGAGGACCTGATCCGGCTGGGAGACGGCGGCCTCTGCCAACAGTGCCAGGTCTGCCACTTCCCCAACTGCACCTTCGGGCGGTATTGAGATGCAAGACGGATTTGGACGCAGCATCACCTGCCTCCGGCTCTCGGTTACCGAGCTCTGCAACCTCCGCTGCCGGTACTGCATGCCGGAGGAGGGGATCTGCAAGCGCAGCCACGAGGAGATGCTCACCCAGGAGGAGATGGTGCTGGCGGCGGAGGCGGCGGCCTCATTGGGCATCACCAAGATCCGCATCACCGGTGGGGAGCCTCTCGTGAAGAAGAACATCCTCTCCATCTGCCGGCACATCGCCGCAGTGTCGGGAATCCAGGAGCTCTGCCTCACCACCAATGGCACCCTGCTGCCGCCCATGGCCCGTGCTCTCCGGGACGCCGGGGTGCAGCGGCTCAACATTAGCCTGGACACCCTGCGGCCGGAGCGATACGCCGCCCTCACCCGGCGGGGCACCCTGGACCAGGCCTGGGCGGGGATCCAGAGCGCCCTGGAGGCGGGGTTTGCCAAGGTAAAGCTAAACGCCGTGCTCATCGGCGGCTATAATGATGACGAGATCCGGGATCTGGCGGCGCTCACCCTCCGCTATCCCCTGGACATGCGCTTCATCGAGCTCATGCCCACGGTGGGGGCCGCGGCATTTCCCAAAGAGGCCTATCTCCCGGCGGCGGCGGTGCTCCAGGACCTGCCGGAAGCGGTCCCCCAGCCGGCGGACGGCGGGGTAGCGGAGCTCTATCGGCTGCCCGGGGCCGTGGGCAACATTGGGCTCATCCGGCCGGTGAGTGTCTCCTTCTGCGGCAGCTGCAACCGGCTTCGGCTCACCGCAGACGGCAAGCTGAAGCCCTGCCTCCACAGCCGGTCTGAGTACAGTCTGAAGGGGCTGGACCGGGAGGGCATGATCGCCGAGATGCGGCTGGCCATCCAGAACAAGCCGAGACAGCACGCGCCCCTCTCCCAGGCGGCACCCAGCCAGGCGGGGCGGAGCATGAACCGCATCGGCGGCTGACGGAGAGAGGAGCGCATTGCAATGAACGAAAAACAGGCCGTTCAGGCGGACTTCACCCACTTCAACGGGGAGGGCCGGGCCCGGATGGTGAACGTGGGGGAGAAAGACGAGACCCAGCGCACTGCCACCGCGGCCGCCACGGTCCAGGTCTCCCCGGAGACCTTTGCGCTTATCCGCACCGGCGGGATGAAAAAGGGGGACGTGCTCACCGTGGCCCAGATCGCCGGGATCATGGGGGCCAAGCGCACCCCGGACCTCATCCCCATGTGCCACCCGGTGCTGCTCACCGGCACCGATCTGTCTCTCTCCCTGGAGGAGGAGACCCACACCGCGGAGATCCGGGCCACCGTGTCCTGCTGCGGCAAGACCGGGGTGGAGATGGAGGCCCTCACTGCCGCCACCGTGGCCGCCCTCACCGTCTACGACATGTGCAAAGCGGTACAGCGGGACATCGCAATCACGGACATCCGCCTGCTCTCCAAGCGCGGCGGGGTCCACGGAGACTACACCTGGAAAGGGGAAGATTGACATGCACACCGCAGCGGTAATCACCGTGAGCGACCGGTGCTATGCCGGCACCGCCACAGACACCAGCGGCCCGGGGCTCTGCCAGCTGCTCCAGGACAACGGCTATGAGATCGTGTCCACCGCGCTGGTGCCAGATGAAAAGGATCGGATTCAGAAAGAGCTGCTCCACTGCGCGGATGAGTTGGGGGTCCATCTCATCCTCACCACCGGCGGCACCGGCTTCTCCCCCCGGGATGTTACCCCTGAGGCCACCCGTACCGTGCTGGCCCGGGAGGTGCCGGGGATCCCGGAGGCCATGCGGGCGGAGAGCATGCGCATCACCCCCAGGGGGTGTCTCTCCCGGGAGATCGCCGGCATCCGGGGAAGTACCTTGATCATCAACCTGCCGGGGAGCAAAAAGGCCTCCCAGGAGAACCTGCTGGCTGTCTTGCCCGCCCTGGCCCACGGCCTGGACACCCTCACCGGCACCGGCTCGGCAGACCACACCGCCCCGGAGAAGAAGTTTGCCCCCTCGGCAGACGTCTGGCTCCGGGAGGCAAAGGCGGCCTGTGCCGGCAGGGCGGGGATGTTCCTCCTGCACAACGGCGTGGTCCGGGAGACCGCGAGGGCTGCCGTGCGGGAGGGCCGCGCAGACCTGCCGCCGGTATCTGCCGTGGTGCTGCAGGTGGATCGGAAAAAGGCGGAGGAGGCCGCAGAGGAGACTCGGCAGCTGCCCGGCGTCTGCTATGTCCGCACCTGGCTCAACGATGGCCCCCTCTCCGTGGGGGACGACATCATGCAGGTGTTGGTGGCGGGAGACACCCGGCCCCACACGGTGGCCGCGCTGGAGCACCTGGTGGGCCGGCTGAAGGCGGAGTGCGTCTCCGAGCGGGAGATCTACCAGGCGTAATCGAAACAGATCAGTCCCAGCGCCGCCGGTCCCTGTCCGGCGGCGCTTTTTCCGTCTCCCGGGAAATGGAGCAGCGCATCGCGAGTTCCCAGTGGATTTTGGCCCAGTTCTGTGCTATCCTGTCTCCAGACAACACCATCCCCGGGAGAGGAGCGATATCCCAATGGACAGCCAAAGCCAACCCACGCAGAGCCCGGCCCTGTCTGCGGCCAAGCACCTCTATGAGGACCCCAATTTCCCAGCCGAGTACAGACAGATCTACCTCCAGGTCCCCCTCTGGTGTCTGGCGCTCCCCGCAGGCAGACAGCTGCGCACGCCCTACACCGGCAAGGCCGATTCTACAGGCGTCCTGGACCTGCTGCTCTGCCGGGCTGGAGCGGCTGTCCTGGGGGTCTCCTTCTCCGCATCGGAAGGAGAGGCGCCAGAACACTCAGACCTACACATCTTGCGCATTCCTCGGCCTTCGGAAAGCACGATCTCTTCCGCAGCGGCGGCGATCCTGGACGCACTTCAGGCCCACGCCGAAGACGTCCTACCCTGCCCATTTCACCCCTGGGACGGCGGCATCTATCTGACAGACCCCGCTGAGGCCGAGGACCGGCTGCAGCGGCTCCACCTCATCCGAGAGGGAAGGCCCACCCAGTTCGGCGCCGCCTGTGGGATCTTCCGCCAGGTCCTCCCGGATGGCGTCCGCTGGGTCTTCCACCCCGCCGGCCGCTCTATGGTCCAGTCCATGCTGCTGGGGCTGGGGCGGGCACGGCAGACAGAGCCCGTTCCCCTGGCGGTGCGCAAGGCACGGCTGGCGGCGGGGCTGCCCACAGACGATGCCGCCCGGGCTGCGCTGGCACGAGCCTATGGAGATCTGCTGCAGATGCACATTCCGGAGCTCTGCGCCCGGCACCCGGACGCCGTGCCGAAGGACCTGGAGGCGTCCGCAGAGGATGCACTGCGGGTACTCCAGCTCCCCGCGCCCACCACCCAGCCCGCGCTCTGGGATCTGCTGAACCTGCTGCACCAGCTCAAGCTCCGGTACCGCACCGGCGGGGAAACCGTACACATCGCCTTAGACAATCTGATCCTCCCCCTGCTCCGCTGTTTTCTCCCCCTGAATACCAGCGGCAATGGTATCACGTTCTCCACCTCACCGCCTGAGCCCAAGGTCGCCCCTGCCCCGCCATTAGAAGGGGATGCTCCTGTTCCCCTGGAGCTGCGGCTCCGCAGATTCCACCAGGCATCGGAGGACATCCGGCAGTTCAGCGACATGTCCCTGCTCTCGTACGCCTCCGCCCTCTCCGCCTACGCCGGCACCCTGTACCCCCTGTGGCTGATCCGGGCCCGGATCTGGCGGAGGCCCATTCGGCGGAGCGATACCGTGGGCAAGGCGGCAGCGGCGGCCCAGGCCATGATCCTGCAGGAGTTTCATGAGGAGTTTTTGCTGGAAGAGGATGGGATGCAAGATCCCCAGCCGCAAACCGATGTCCCCCTTCCCCCGGGACGGCAGATGGCCTACGACCTCCTGGCCGAGTCCATCTTCCCCTGCCCGGACCTGCTGGACTGAGCACAGGATGGAAACGGCTGTACGTCACTCGCGCACAGATTGCGACACTGAGGCCGCACATGCAGTTCTCCTTCAGTTTCTTTTGCACGGCGTCTGCTCCCCCGAATGGGCGCTTATCCAACTACCTTTCGCCCCTTTTTGCCCCGTCCGGCGCCGCAGCGTATCGCTGCGGCGCCATTTTTCGCCCTTTGGCGGGCAAATCGCCCATAGCAGCAAACTGCCCTCCCCATGCGCACACTTTTGGTTGTTTTAGCACTTGACGCCGTCTCTCCCGCTCCCTATAATGCCTCCCGACCAATTCTAAATCGAGGCGTATCCACCTATGCACTCCCACAGACACCTTCTCTCCGGCAAGGGGATCTCCCTCTCCGAGGGGCCCATTGTCCAGGGGATCCTGTCTTTCGCCCTGCCCATCTTTCTGGGCCAGCTCCTGCAGCAGCTGTACAACCTGGCAGACGCCTGGGTGATCGGCAACTTCGCCCCGGACGAGGCCTTTGCGGCGGTGAGCACCGGCGGCAATCTCACGTTTCTCATCACCGGCTTCTTCAACGGCATGGCCATGGGCGGCGGCGTGATCATCTCCCGGTACTTCGGCGCCAAGGACGAGGACGATGTTTCCAAGGCCATCCACACCACCTTCTTCTTCGGCCTCATCGTGTCCGTGCTGTCCACTTTGGCGGGCACCCTTCTGGCCCCGTGGCTGCTGCACCTGTTGAACACCCCGGACGATGTGCTCCCCTACTCCCTGACCTACTTCCGCATCTACTTCAGCGGCGTCTCCACGGTGATCCTCTATAACATCTGCATGGCCATCATGCGGGCGCTGGGAGACAGCCTGCACCCCCTCTACTACTTGGTCTTCTCCTCCCTCACCAACGTGGTACTGGATCTGCTCTTGGTAGCGGTGTTTCCCTTCGGCGTGGCGGGGGCCGCTGTGGCCACGGTGATCACCCAGGGGCTCAGCGTGCTGCTGTGCCTGCGCCGCATGACCCATGTGAAGGACAGCACCCGGCTAGACTTCAAGAAGCTCCGGATCCACTGGGACATGATGCGCCAGGTGATCGGGCAGGGCTTCCCCACCGGCGTGCAGAACGCGGTGATCAGCATCGGCAACCTGGTAATTCAGTCCAACATCAACTCTTTCGACAAGTACGCCATGGCGGGACAGGGGGCCTATGCCCGGATCGAGGGCGTGGTCTTTCTCCCCATCACCGCCATCTCCATGGCCCTCAGCACCTTTGTGAGCCAGAACCTGGGGGCCCGGGAGTATACCCGAGCCAAGAAGGGCGCCGCCTTTGGCATTGTGACCGGCGTTGCCCTGGCCGAGATGGTGGGCATCGTTTTCCTGGTCTTCGCCAAGTCCCTTCTAGGCATCTTTATAGACAACCCGGAGTCTCTGGAATTCGGCCTCATCCACGTCCGGGTGGCCGCCCCCTTCTACTGTCTTCTGGCCTTCAGCCACTGCGCCGCCGGCGTCCTCCGGGGCTGCGGCAAGGCGGTGGTCCCCATGGTCTCCATGCTGCTCTTCTGGTGCGTGACCCGGGTGATCTACGTCACGGTGGCGCTGCAGTTCTTCCCGGTGTACGCCACCATCCCCTGGGCCTATCCCATCACCTGGACCTTGAGCTCCATTCTCTTTGCCGGTTTCCTGCTGCGCACGGACTGGACCCACGCCTTTGAGCGGCAGGCCGTCTCCGTCCGCTAATCCGTTCTCCCCCCGCCAGACAGCGGTACGCTGTCTGGCGGCTTTCTTTTTCCGGGATCGGCACCTCTGATGCCCCATGGCGGCGTCCTGGCCTCGCTCCTGCCAGGTATTTGGCAAATCGGACATCGACCTGCCGGATTGTCCATTTCGTCTCTTTGCACGTTTTGCCTCCTGGACATCTCTTGATTTCTATGCTATTTTAATAAGAACAACCCGAATTTCTGAGAGGAGTGGTATCATGGGCGCTGAGAGCTATGCAGGCCGCATCAACCGCAAACTGAACAAGAAAAACCGCATCATTGAGGCCGCGTCCGGCCGGGAAAAGGCCGATCTGGTGCTGAAAAACGCATCCTTTGTGAACGTCTTCTCCAACGAGATCACCACCACCGACATCGCCGTGGCGGAGGGGCTGATCGTGGGGCTGGGCACCTACTCCGGGGAAGAGGAGTGGGATATGGCCGGCAAGATCGTCCTGCCCGGCTTTATCGATGCCCACATCCACCTGGAGAGCGCCATGGTCTCCCCCGCGGAGTTCGCCCGGGCGGTACTCCCCCACGGCACCACCACGGTGATCACAGACCCCCACGAGATCGCCAACGTCATGGGCACAGACGGCATCGAGTACATGCTCCAGGCCACGGAGGACCTGCCGGTGGATGTGCGGTTCATGCTCCCCAGCTGCGTGCCCGCCACGCCCCTGGACGAGAGCGGCGCCATCCTGGACTACCACAGCATCGACTCCTTCTACGACCATCCCCGGGTACAGGGCCTCGCCGAGATGATGAACTACCCCGGCGTGATCCGCTCCGATGCCATGGTGATCGAGAAGATCGTGGCGGCCCAGGCCCACCACAAGAAGATCGATGGCCACGCCCCGGGGCTCTCCGGCAACGACCTGAACGCCTATATCTCCGCCGGCGTCTATTCGGACCACGAGTGCATGGACCCGGCCGATGCCATCGCCAAACTGGAGCGGGGCCAGTTTATCATGATCCGGGAGGGCACCGCCGCCCACAACCTGGAGGCCCTGTTGCCCCTGCTCACCCCCCAGTACGCCGAGCGGTGCATGTTCTGCTGCGATGACAAGCACCCCAGCGACCTTCTGGAAAAGGGCCATATCGACTACATCGTCCGGGAGGCCATTCACCGTGGGGTAGACCCCATTGTGGCGGTGAAGGTGGCGTGCCACCACGCGGCCCGGTATTTCCTTCTGAACAACCGCGGCGCCATCGCCCCGGGCTATCTCGCGGACTTCGTTGTAATAGACAACTTCCAGGACTTTAACATCCTGCAGGTGTTCAAGAAAGGCGTGGAGTACTTCGATGGCAAAGCGGTGCGCCCCTTCCCCGCCCCCGCCATAGACGACTACCTCGCCCAGCGGGCCCACCGCACTTTCCATGTGGCCAAGCTCACCCCGGAGGACTTTGCGGAGTCCCGGCCCAGAGGGGTATTGGGCGTGGTGCCCGGAGAGCTCGCCACCACAGACGAGGGCTATGCGGACAGCATCCAGCCGGACAAGGACATCCTGAAGCTAGCGGTGGTGGAGCGGCACAAGAACACCCACCACATCGGCATCGGCTACCTCCACGGGTACGGCTTGCAGAAAGGCGCCATCGCCACCTCCGTCTCCCACGACTCCCACAACATCATCGTGGTGGGCACCAACGAGGCGGACATGGCCTTCGCCGCCAACCACATCTCCGAGAAGCAGGGCGGCATCGTGGTAGTGGAGGACGGCGCCATCCTGGGAGAAGTGGTTCTCTCCGTGGCCGGTCTCATGAGCGATGACACCCTGGAGCATGTGAACCGGGATCTGGAGGCCGCCAAGGAGGCCGCCTTCGCCCAGGGCGTGTGCCACGACATCGACCCCTTCATGACCTTGAGCTTTCTGTCCCTGCCGGTGATCCCCTCCCTGCGGCTCACCACCCGGGGCGTCTTCGATGTGGGCAAGCAGCAGTACGTGTAGGTCTGCATCCCCTGAACAATACAATCCCAGCCAAACTTGCGGCGGCGTCCCGTGTGGACGCCGCCGCTGCTTTTTTCTGCAAACCCGCCCGCAAAAATGATTCCACTTTGATTCCCAGATGATGCAACTATGATGCATTGCCGCTGTATGCTGTGCAAGAAGTCCTGAGGTGCGGACATCGGCACCGGCCAAGCCAGGCCGAGGGCGGTTTCTGCCCATGCAAAGGCCGGCCTGCGATCAACATACAACGAGGAGGACCTCTTCCATGAAACGTCTGCTCTCTCTGCTCGTGCTCTTTTCTCTCCTGCTTCTCACCGCCTGCAGCGGTATGGAGGGCCAGAAGAACCTGGTGGGAAACGAAGCGCCCAGCGGCGCCCCAGGAGGCGGCGCATCTTCCAAGCCAGAGGCCGCCACCCCGATCCCCTCCCACGATCTCAGCATTGCGCCCGCAGAGGAGGAGATCCTGGACCTGTTGAAAGCGGGATACCAAGAGATCTATTGGACGCCATCGGACGACTTCGGCCCCGCAGGAACTGTAACCGTGTACGATACAGAGCCGCTGGAGGCCGAGGATGTGGACCTTCTGCATGATGAAATCCTGTGGAACACACTGCTCCCCGGTGTGGCCTTTGACACCGCAGAGCGCACCAGCTTAGGGGAGTACAGCATCACCGCCACGATAGAAGGGCAGTCCTGCAGCGGCACCGTAGACAACGGGTCTTTTGAATTGTACCTGCTGTCTGCAATCCCGGACAGCCTGGCGCCGGAGCGGGTGCTGGAAAAGCTGCCGGACCTGTACGGCATGGCATTCCGGCTGGATGAGAAGAACAACTTCGAGGATATCCTCTATCAGGGAGTTGTGGACGGCCTTCCCGTGGATGGGACAGGTTATATCGGTTCAGACGACCGCTATTATGCCGGGCCAAGGCTGGCGTACTACGACTCAGGCATGTACCTCAGCGGTAACTTCAAACTGGGTGCCCCAGCGGAGGTGATCCCGGCGGAGAACCTGGTCTCGGCGGAGATGGCAAAAAAGCTGGCCCAGACCCTCTTCTGGCAGAATCTCAGCGCCGGGGGCAATCCCTACATCGAGATCTTGGACCGGGCCGAGTTCGGTTACTACCTCACCATGCAGATGCAGCTGCGCCCTTGCTACCTTTTCACAGGCCTCCACTACTTTCTGGGCGCCAAGGGCCGTTTTGATACGGAGGAGAGACTGGGCAGCGGGCCCAGTGAGTGCCTCATCGATGCGGAGACGGGGGAGGTAGTGCACTGTCAGTAGAGATTGGTTCTGAATGGCGGTACGAATCCGGCTCAGCAGGCCTGATCGCACTGTTTGTCTGAGATACGCTTTTGTGATCGAATAAGGAAGTACACATTCTGTAATGTATGTTCTTCCCGCTTTTCTCTTCGGCATAGCACTCCAACTGGATGCAAAAACCGGCAGGATATTCTCTATTCGGTAGGGTGTCTTGGACGGCCTGCCAGTAGACGGGATTGGATGCCACGGAGGAGAGGAATCAGCGTCTCCACTGCGGGCCGAAACTGGAGCATCAATCCAACGGTTCAGCCATGTTCGTTGCCGGCGTGCATCGGGAGGACGGATGGCCACCCAGTAAAAAGTATGGTCCTGTCCCTTTTGACATTTCAGCAATCTCACACAGATAGGCAGGTATTCCCATGTTGCGATACTATCTGAAAAACACCGTTTTCTCTCCCGCCACCATAGTAGGCATTCTGGGATTCTGGCTGGCCATGGTGGCGGGGACCACGTTTGCCGGGGACATGCTGCTGAGCTATCAGTACGGCATGTCCCTTGGGGTGACCGGGTACTTCATTCCCGTGGCCGCCATTCTCCCCATCTGCTATGTGGAGCGGCAGATGCACACAGGCAACATCTGGCATCTCTGCGTCATCCGCTCCAGTCGCCGCGCCTATGTCCTGAGCGCACTGTTCGCCGCGATTCTCTCCGGGGTGGTGGTGTCCCTGGGCACGTTTGCCCTCTTCACCGTCACCAGCTATCTCCTCACCCCGCCCCCGCACTTCGGCCAAGGAATGGGCGGGCTTCCGCCCACACAGCCCATCTATATCTACTTGGAAGCCCATCCCGTGCTTCACTATTTTGAATCCGGACTGATCTTTGTCCTGAACGGCGCCCTGTGGCCGGCGGTCTCTCTGGTCTGCTGGTCCCTCTCCAACAACCAGTATGTGGCCCTCGTTGCCCCCTTTGCCCTGGAGGTTGGGGTGAGCGTCTGCGCACAGTATCTCCAGCTCTACTACCTGGACCCGGTGCAGTGTACGCTCAAGGGCATCGCCAATCAGCTGCCCGGCGGCGGCATCCCCTATGCGGTCTTGTACATCACAACGGTGAATGTCATCTGCGGCATCCTTTGGTATATGAGCCTGGCGAGGAGGGTGAAACATGGGTGAAGCCTGGCGGTTCGCCTCCCACAACCTGCGGCATCTGCTCACGTCCCCCAGGCTGTATATCTCCCTGTTTGTGGTCTGCGTGTATCTCTGGATCTCCTTTAGGGAGACAGGCAGCTACCTTGCAGAGGCCGGAGAGTCCCTTCAGGGATTCGAGCTGATGATCTTCACCAGCGAAGACCGATTCACCAAGAGTATTCTGGCCTTCGGCGCCATGTTGCTTCTGGGAGACGCCCCCTTTCTGAGCGATGGCCTCTCCGTCTACCTCATCCGCTCCAACCGCCGCAACTGGTTTCTGGGCCAGATTTTGTACTGTCTCATCACCGCTGTGCTCTATCTCGTGCTGGTCCAGCTGATGTTTCTCCCCCTGTACAGGGGCCATATTTTCTTTCAGAATCAGTGGAGCGAGACCGCCGATTTCGCCAGCTACTTTGGAAACACCGGCTTTACCGTGGATGAGCGTGTCAGGGTATCCTTCTCCCGGAAGATCGTTCTCAGCGGAGGTCCCTGGCTCATGTTCGGCCTTACGATCCTGTACAACACCCTGCTCCTGATGACGCTCTCCATGTTGTGCCTCGCCATGAACGCCAAATGGCGGGTAGGCGTGGGCTGGGTGGGCTGTGTGTCTGCAAATCCTGCTGGAAACCGGCGGTATCCCGGCCCGATTCAGCATCATCTCCCCGTTCAATCTTGCAACATTGGGGAGTCCAGCTCATAGATTTGTCCCTCCCAGGTCCGCCCGGCGCAGGGTGTGATACCCCCAGACGCCTAGAACAAGACAGGCGCAGAGAAAGAAGGATGCCCGGTAGACAGAGTAACCATGCGGATCAACGGGCAGAACTGGCACCCCAAGCCGGCTCTGCCCGTTTTTTGCCGTATGAGACTGGCAATCCGTCTCTCTCAGGCCCCGAATAGACCGAAAGTTGGAAATTCCAATGAGTTAGTCTATGCTATCTTTGTTAGCTATAACTAACTATAGGGCCACCTGCGCCGCTGCATTTTGGAGGCTTCTCTAATTGCACATTCGGGTTAGCGATGGTAAACTGTATGCGTGGTTAGGAAAGACTAACCGACATACAGAGACGAAGGAGGCCTGTGCGATGATTCCATTGGCGGTGGCGGATCCCATGGAGACTGCGGCCATCATGAAGATCACCGGCAAGGATGCGGTGCGCCAGCACCTTGCGGAACTGGGCTTTGTTGTGGGCGCTATGGTGACGGTGATCAGCCAGATGTCCGGCAACCTGATCGTTCAGGTGCGGGGCAGCCGTGTGGCATTGGACCGCTCCATGGCGAGCCGCATCATGATCAAGGAGGTTGGAAAAGCATGAAGACACTGCGGGATGTCCCTGTAGGGGGCACTGCGAAAGTGGTACGGCTCCACGGCGAGGGCGCGGTGAAGCGCCGCATCATGGATATGGGTATCACCCGTGGAACGGATATTCTGGTGCGCAAGGTGGCGCCCCTGGGAGACCCCATGGAGCTCACCGTACGGGGCTATGAGCTCAGCATCCGCAAGTTCGATGCCGAGCAGATCGAGGTGGAATGAGACGGCGGAGACGCCGTTCTTTTCCAGTCCATCGGTTAGTGAATACTAACTACAGAGAGGAGAAGGAAAATGTCTTTGAAAATCGCCCTGGCGGGCAATCCCAACTGCGGTAAGACAACGCTGTTCAACGCCCTCACCGGCTCCAACCAGTACGTGGGCAACTGGCCCGGTGTCACGGTGGAGAAGAAAGAGGGCACCCTGAAAGGCAACAAAGAGGTAGTGGTGCAGGATCTCCCCGGCATCTACTCCCTGTCCCCATACACCCTGGAAGAGGTCATCGCCCGTAACTACCTGGTGAAGGAGCGGCCTGATGTGATCCTGAACATCGTGGACGGCACCAACATCCAGCGGAACCTGTACCTCACCACCCAACTCATGGAGCTGGGCATCCCGGTGGTGGTGGCCGTGAACATGATCGACCTGGTCCGCAAGAACGGGGACAAGATCGACCTCAAGCGGCTGGGCAAGGCCCTGGGCTGCACCGTGCTCCCCATGTCCGCCCTGAAAAACGAGGGCTGCGATGAGGTCATCCGGGCGGCGGAGAAGGCGGCTGCGGAAAAGCGCACCGGAGAGCTGCCCCATGTGTTTACCGGCAGCGTGGAGCACGCCATCGCCCACATCGAGGAGTCCCTGGAGGGCAAGGTGCCGGAGGAATATCTCCGCTGGTACGCCATCAAGGTCTTCGAGCGGGATGAGAAGGTCCTGGAGGAGCTCCACCTGGACAAGGGCCTCACAGACCACCTGGAGGAGCACATCGCCGCCTGCGAGCAGGAGCTGGACGACGATGCGGAGAGCATCCTCACCAACGCCCGCTACACCTACATCACCAGCATTCTGGACCAGTCTGTCTCCCGCAAGGACACCCTGAAGAAGATGTCCGCCTCAGACAAGATCGACCAGATCGTCACGAACCGCATCCTGGCCCTGCCCATCTTTGCCGCCGTGATGTTCGTGATCTACGCCATCGCCATGGGAAGCTTCCCCTTCTCCATCGGCACTATGGCCACAGACTGGGCCAACGATGGACTCTTCGGAGACGGCTGGTTTGTCCCCTTCACCGCAGACGTGGACGCCTGGGAGGAGGACTCCGGGGCCTATGAAGAGGCCAGCGCCATCATCGAGGCCTACGATGCCGGCGAGAATGTGGCATACCTCTATGACGCGGACAACGCCGAGACCATCGAACTGGAAGTAAACGATACCACCTATCAGGAGGCCCTGGCGGTGGAAGAGCCGGACCCCGCAGACTACGGCACCTGGGTTCCCGGCATCCCGGTTCTGGTGGAGAATGCACTGAATGCCATCCACTGCAATGAGATCGTCTCCTCCCTGGTGCTGGACGGCATCGTAGGGGGCGTAGGCGCTGTGCTGGGCTTTGTGCCCCAGATGCTGGTGCTGTTCCTGCTGCTGGCCATCCTGGAGGGCGTGGGCTACATGTCCCGGATCGCCTTCATCATGGACCGGATCTTCCGCAGATTCGGCCTCTCCGGCAAGTCCTTCATCCCCATGCTGGTGGCCACCGGCTGCGGCGTGCCGGGCGTCATGGCATCCCGCACCATTGAGCAGGATCGGGACCGGAAGCTCACCGTCATGACAACCTGCTTCATGCCCTGCGGCGCCAAGACCCCCATCGTGCTGATGTTTGCCGCAGCCCTCTTCGGCGGCTCCTTCCTGGTGTCCTGGTCCGCCTTCATGATCGGCGTGGCGGCCATCGTGGTCTCCGGCGTCATCCTGAAGAAGTTCAAGGCCTTCGCCGGCGAGCCCGCACCGTTTGTCATGGAACTGCCGGCATACCACACCCCCTCCGTCTCCGGCGTTCTCCGGGCGGCCTGGGAGCGGGGCTGGTCCTTCATCAAGCGGGCCGGCACCGTGATCCTGGTCTCCTCCATCCTCCTCTGGTTCCTGCAGGGCTTCGGCTTTGGCCCGGACGGCTTCGGCATGGTGGAGGACAACGATGCCTCCCTTCTGGCAGGGATCGGCAACGCCATCGCCGTGATCTTCGCACCCCTGGGCTTCGGCAACTGGCAGGCCACTGTGGCCACCATCACTGGCCTCATCGCCAAGGAAGAAGTGGTGGGCACCCTGGGCGTGCTCTATCCGGGCAACCAGCTGCAGCAGATCGCCGCAGCCTTCACGCCGCTGGCAGCCTATGCCTTCCTGATCTTCAACCTGCTCTGCGCCCCCTGCTTTGCCGCCATGGGTGCCATCAAGCGCGAGATGAACAACGCCCGCTGGACCTTTGCCGCCATCGGCTACATGTGCGCTTTCGCCTATGTGATCTCCCTCATCGTCTATCAGCTGGGCACCTTCTTCACCGGCGGCGGGTTCACCGTGTTCACCCTGGTGGCCTTCATCCTTCTGGCAGGCCTGCTGTACCTGCTCTTCCGTCCGGCGCCCACCGGTGAGAAACTCCTCCGCGGCCGCAGCAGCATCAGCGCGGCGGTGCAATAAAAGGCAGGTGTTCTGCTATGCCTGAGCTCCTGGGGACCTTGCTGATCCTGGCTCTCGTAGCCGTGGTGGTCTTCTTCGCCGTGCGGTCTCTCTGGAGACAGCACAAGGCAGGCGGCTGCTGCGGAAACTGCGCCCAGTGCGGCGGCTGCAGTGGGAAAAGCGCCTGCTGTGAGAACACCGCGAAGCCCGCAAAACCCTAAAACGCCAACCTCCTCTCCTTGCTGTTATTCCTCCAGCATCGGGCAGGTTCGCCAACGCCCGGCGGGGTCCTCCCCGCCGGGCACTCTCTATCCTGCAGTCCAAAATCCACGAAAACGGCAAGCTGCCCGCCCCGCCGGTTCCATACCGGCGGGACGGGCAGTCTCACGCCCAAAGTATTCTCTGTTCCAGTTCAGCCCACTTCAGGCCGCACATTATGCACCGCGCCATCTCCCAATGGCCCACCCCGCGGTGAAGAGCAGGCTGGGGCAGGCGCACACCAGCACGGTGATGATCCTCTCCCAGAGCAGCGTGTCTGCTGGGTTGCGCTCGATCAGGCGGAAGAGGTCCACGTAGTCCCAGTCGTAAACGCCCAGCAGCACGCTGGCCGGCAGGTTCACTCTTGCGAGAATTGCGCCGGGAACGGTCTCCATCACGCTGTCCACAAAGCCGCAGCCGTTGAACCCCGCCTCCTGCCACTGCCGCACCATGTCCCCATAGAACGGCTGGAGATGATGCCAGCGCTGCACGAAAGCGGCGATTCCCAGCAGGACAATGAATACAGTGATCCCGATGCCCCAGGCCATTGCAGTGCGAAAACTGGCTGTGCTGCGGCATCCAAACCAGTACCCAGCGCCGAGGTACAGAAGGCCCAGCAGAATGGCATAGAGCCAGAAGGGGATGTGTACCGGCAGGTCCAGGAGGGAGTCGTAGCCGGGGAAGAGACCGCAGGCCCCCAGGAGGACGGTGAGCACCGTAAAGATCCCCAGGACGGCAACATATGCCGCAGGGAACTGCAGCGGTTCCGGCACTGTGGGAACCCCCGGCCTGCAGACCGCAAAGAAGACGGCGGACAGAACCCCAGACAAGACGGCAAGGGTGCCCCAAAACAGCACATCCAGCCCTGGGGAGAAGGAGATCCAGCCCCCGCCGCTGTCTATCCCCTCCGCCCCGGCGTACAGAACCGCCCCGATGTCGGAGAGGCAAAAGAGACACACTGTGAGAGAGATCCAAGACCGTTTCATGTTTGATGCCCCCTTTCGCTTTCCTGATACCAGTATACCACAGATCCAACGGATCAGGCCTACCGTCTGTCCTCGGAAAATGGCCATCTCTCCGATCCCCTCTCCATTCCGCACTGGACAGAAGATGTCTCAATTTCGTCATGGGGAGTGCTTGCAATGGAGGGTAAAATGGTGTAAACTGCCATCACAGAAAATCAAAAGGGGTCTTGCAATGCGGCAGGAATGGCTGCAGCGGATGCTTACTATCGCAAAGCCCATGCTCTCCCATCTGGAGGCGGAGACACTGCACAATGCCCTCCCCGTGGAGAAGCCGGACCGTTTGCCCTACGCCCATTTGGAGGCCTTCGGCAGAACGCTCACCGGCATCGCCCCCTGGTTGGAGTTGGAGGGCCTCGCCGGGCCGGAGCGGGATTTGCAGGAGAAAATGCGCCAAACGGTGCTGCTCTGCCTGGACCATGCCACCGATCCCCACTCCCCAGACCACATGAATTTCTCCGAGGGGTACGGGCAGGCCTTGGTGGACGCGGCGTTTCTAGCCCACGGTCTCCTGCGGGCACCTAAGTCTCTCATCCAGCCTCTGGACAGCAGGGTCCGGGTAAACCTGATCGCAGCCCTCCAGGACACCCGGCGCTTCACCCCCTTCCCCACCAACTGGCTGCTCTTCTCCGCCATGGTGGAGGCGGTGCTGTATGGGCTGGGCGCCCCCTGGCAACAGGAGCCGGTGGAGCGGGCGGTCTCCGCCTTTGCGGACTGGTATGTGGGAGACGGCATGTACGGGGACGGGGCTCTCTTCCACATGGACTACTACAACAGCTTCGTGATCCACCCCATGCTGGTAGACGTGCTCCGCGCCTTCGCCCAGGAAGTGCCCCGATACCAGGATCTGCTGCCCACCGCGCTCCGCCGGGAGGCCCGGTATGCCGCCATTCTGGAGCGAATGATCTCCCCGGAGGGCACCTATCCCATTGTGGGCCGGTCTATTGCCTATCGATACGGGGCCTTCCACGCGCTGTCTCACGCCGCCCTGATCGGCAACCTGCCGCCGGAGCTGAAGCCAGCCCAGGTGCGCTGCGCCCTCACCGCGGTGATGCGCCGCACCGAGAAAGCCAGCATGTTCGATGAAAACGGATTTTTAAAGGTGGGCATCGTGGGAGAACAGCCCGGCCTTGGCGAGGGATACATCTGCACCGGCAGCGCGTACCTATGCATGGCGGCCTTTCTCCCCCTGGGGCTCTCCCCAGACGACCCCTTCTGGGCAGATCCGGACGAGGACTGGACCGGCAAGAAGGTCTGGACCGGCATAGATCACCCCTGCGATCACGCCTTTGATTAGCGATTGAGGAGGTTTTCCGCATGGATCAGAAGACAGACAACCCGGAGAAAGGGTTTCTCGGCATCAGTTCTCTCCACATCGTCCACTACAGAGACAGCCAGGGGAAACTCATCTCCATCGGCGGAATGCTGTATCGGCCCGCAGCCCCCGGGAAGTACCCGGCGGTGATCCTGTGCCACGGCTTCAACGGCCACCACACGGACTTTCCCATGGAGTGCGCTTCCTTTGCCGGGCACCGCTACGTCTGCTACGCCTTCGACTTCTGCGGCGCCCAGGCCGATGGACTGAGCATTGGCCGGACTGCATCAGAGTACACCCCGTACACCATGGTGGAGGATCTGAAGGCGGTGGTGGCAGATCTCCGGCGCCAGGACTTTGTGGGTGACCAGATCTTCCTCTTCGGCGGCAGCCAGGGCGGGCTGGTAGCCGCTCTCACCGCGGCGGACCCGGAGATCCGAAACCAGGTGGCAGGCCTCGCCATGTACTACCCCGCCCTCTGCATCCCAGAGAACTGGCACGGCGCCCCGGAACAGGAGACCGAGCTGATGGGGTACTCCATCGGCCCGGACTACATCCGCTCTGTGCAGAATCTGGACCCCTATGCCATCCTCCCCAACTACCCGGGAGATGTGTGTATCGTCTGCGGAGACAGGGATATGTTGGTTACCATGGACTACATCCAGCGGGCTGTGGACGCCTACGGGAGAGACCGGGTGGCGCTCACGGTGATCCCCGGCGCCGGCCACGGGTTTGTTGGGAAGGACGCAAAAACCGCCACGCAGGCGGTGCTGGACTTCCTGCTGGCCCACAGAGCCTGAATCACAGAAAGGGGATCTGAGCAATGCTGCGCACGGTACAGGTACAAAACGGCCTTCTCAGAGGCCTGGTGGGACGGGATCCCCGGGTGGCGGTGTTCCGGGGCGTGCCCTATGCCAAGCCGCCGGTGGAGGATCTCCGCTGGAGAGCGCCCCAGCCCATGGAGGATTGGGAGGGCGTCCGCGCCTGCTACGAGTACGGGGACATGCCCATGATGCGGGTGCACCCTGGCTATGGGGACGACTTCTACACGAGAGAGCTCCACCCCGTCTCCGCCCACTACGGCATGAGCGAGGACTGCCTCTATCTCAACATCTACACCCCGGCCACCACAGAGCAGGACAACCTCCCGGTCTTCTGCTACATCCACGGCGGCGGCCTGCAGGACGGGTACAGCTACGAGATCGAGTTCGATCCCGAGCGGGTGGCCCGGCGGGGCGTGGTGGTGGTGATGATCGGGTACCGGCTGGGTTTATTCGGCTTCCTGGCCCACCCGTCCATCACGGCGCGGACCCCAGAGAATGAGCCCATCTCCAATTTCGGCTTCCAGGACCAGTCTCTGGCCCTTCACTGGGTGCGGGACAACATCGCGGCCTTTGGCGGCAACCCGGAGAAGATCACCCTCTGCGGGCAGAGCGCCGGCGCCGGCAGTGTACAGGCCCAGCTGCTCAGTCCATACAACACCGGCCTCATCGCCGGGGCCATCTGTCAGTCTGGGATCTCCATGGCCTTTGGAGACGAGGCACGGCCCTTCGGCGGGGCGATGCCTCTGGCGGACGCCGAGGCCCACGGGGTGCATTTCTTCGAAACCGTGGGGATCCATAGCCTGGAAGAGGCCCAGTCCATGGACGCCCAAGTGCTGATGGACAAACTCTTCGCCATCTCCCCTGGCTGGGAGTGGAGCTTCGGCCAGTGCATTGACGGCCGCTTCGTGCTGGAGAACCCGTGGGAGGCCTATTTCCGGGACCATGTGCCCGACGTGCCCATGATGGTGGGATACTGCCAGGGAGAGACCGCCGGCATGATGACAGCCCTCCCCATGGCCACCCAAGGCTTCTGCCAGCTCCGGGCAGAACACGGGCAGGCCGTCTTTCACTACATCTTCGACCACCACATCCCCGGCGATGACGCCGGCTCCTTCCACGGCTCGGACCTCTGGTTCATGTTCGACTCCCTGGGCAACAGCTGGCGGCCCTTTGAGGGCAAACACTACGACCTGGCCCGGCAGGTGGTCTCCTACTGGGTAAACTTCGTCAAGACCGGAGACCCCAACGGCCTGGACTACAACGGCAATCCCCTGCCGGTGTGGCGGCCCTACACCCCAGAAAGCCGGGCGGCCATCCGCTTTGTGGATGTACCCGTCCCGGAGCAGCTTCCTGAGGACCCCGCCATAGCGGCCCGGCTGGCCCACGGAAGGCAACTGTTCTGCGGGGAGTACTAATAGTCTTCAACCATCCCAACGTTTTCAATCTCAATTTCGAGGCGAACCACTATGACTCTGGATATCAAAGCACTGTATGCGCCTATCACCGCGGCGCTGCACACCACCCTCACCACGGAAAAGGTGATTCTGGACGCCGGCTGTCTCCCGGAGGCGCCGGCGCTGGCGGCGGAGATGGGCCTCACCGGCCCCGTGGCCGCCATCTATGACGACAATACCTACGCCGCTGCAGGCTTCCGGCGCCCCAAGGCGGACTGGGAAGTCATCCTGCCGGCAGAGGGCCTGCACGCCAACGAGCACGGCGTGGCCCTTCTGGAGGAGCGGCTTCCTGACGGCGCCGGCTATTACATCGCCGTGGGCTCCGGCACCGTCCATGACCTCACCCGGTACTGCGCCTTCCACCGGGGCGTCCCCTTCGTCTCCTGTCCCACTGCCGCCAGCGTGGACGGCTTCTGCTCCTCGGTAGCTGCCATGACCATCCACGGGGCCAAGAAGACCATCCCCACCGCCGCCCCCAAGCTGGTGGTAGCGGACCTGGACATCGTGGCAAACGCCCCGGCCTACCTCGCCGCCTCCGGCTACGGGGACATGATGGGCAAGTACATCGCCCTCAGCGACTGGCGCATCAGCCACATCCTCACCGGGGAGTCCCTCTATCAGCCCATCTTTGACCTCACCCAGCAGGCCCTGCATCTCACCGCTGCCGCCGGCGAGGGCATCCGCCTCCGGCAGTTGGACGCCGTGGGCAATCTCACCTACGGCCTCGTGCTCTCCGGCATCGCCATGCAGCTCATGGGCAACTCCCGTCCGGCCTCCGGCGCCGAACACCACATCTCCCACATGATTGAAATGGAGCCCGCCGGGGCCAAGCTCCGCTCCGCCGCCCTCCACGGGGAGAAGGCGGGCGTGGGTACCATACTGGCCAGTAAGGAATACCACCGGATCGCAGCCATGAAGGAACCGGTCTGGCAGGACTACCAGACATACAGCCCGGAGGAGCTCAGCGCAGTATACGGCGAGAAGCTGGCAGCGGAACTGCTGAAGGAAAACGAGAGAGACGTGGCTCAGGCGGTCTCCGTCCAGGCGCTCCAGGAGAAGTGGGCAGAGGTGCAGCAGGTGATCGCCCAGATCCCCACGGCGGAGGAGCTCACCCGCATGTACACGGACACCGGCGCCTATACAAACCTCTCAGACATCGGCGTGGACCCCGCGAAGGAATCCGTCCTCCTGGACTACTCCCCCGCCGTGCGCAACCGGCTCACCCTGATGCGCCTGCGCCGCTGCCTGGCCCGCTGAGCCGGCCCCAAAACTGCAGAAATGAAAATGCCGGGAGGCGGCGGACAGATGTCCGCGCCTCCCGGCTGTTTTGTTGTCTCGATGAGGGCTCAGCCCTGGCCGTAGTAGGCGCCGGGGCCGTGTTTGCGGAGATAGTGCTTGTCCAGCAGCTCCTGCTGCATGGGCGGCAGACCCGGGGTGAGGGCCATGGCGTGGAAGGCCATAAAGGCCACTTCCTCCAACACCACGGCATTGTGCACCGCGTTGTGGGGATCCGTGCCCCAGGCGAACGGGCCGTGGCTCATCACCAGCACGGCGGGGACCTGGGCGGGATCGATGCCCCGGCTCTTAAAGGTCTCGATGATCACGTTGCCGGTCTCCAGCTCATAGGCGCCGGCGATCTCCTCAGGGGTCATCTTACGGGTGCAGGGGATCTCGCCGTAGAAATAGTCCCCCTGGGTGGTGCCAAAGGCGGGGATGCCCTTGCCGGCCTGGGCAAAGCTGGTGGCCCAGCGGCTGTGGGTGTGGACGATGCCGCCCAGGGACGGGAACGCCTTGTACAGGGCCACATGGGTGGGGGTGTCGCTGGAGGGCTTGTACTTGCCCTCCACCCGGTTGCCGTCCAGGTCCACCACCACCATGTCCTCCGCCTGCATGCCATCGTACTCCACGCCGGAGGGCTTGATCACCACGAGGCCGCTCTCCCGGTCGATCCCGGAGACGTTGCCCCAGGTGAAGGTGATGAGGCCGTGCTTCGGCAGCAGCAGATTGGCCTCCAGGACTTCCTGTTTCAGTTTCTCCAGCATTACACCAGCACCTCCGTTGCCAGTTTCTCCACGGGCAGGGCCTTCTCATAGCGGGCCAGGAAGGCCTTGAAGCCGTCGATGTCCGAGGGATCCGCCATGAGGGTGGAGGACTTGGCGTTGGCAAACACCTTGTGATCCAGGTAGTCCTCCAGGGTCTCCCCGTCCTCTTTCCAGACCATGTACGCGCAGAGCAGGGCCATGCCGTACGGGCCGCCCTCGCCGGCGGTCTCCATCACGGACACGGGGACACCGGCCGCGGCGGAGAGCATTCTCTGGCCCACGCCCGGGGTCTTGAAGAAGCCGCCGTGGCCGTAGATCTTGTCTATGGCCACCTTCTCCTCGCCGGTGAGGATGTCCAGGCCGATCTTCAGGGTGGCCAGGGCGGAGAGCAGATGGGTGCGCATGAAGTTTGCCAGGCTGAGCTTGGCGTCCGGCATGCGCATAAAGACGGGGCGGCCCTCGTCCAGGTCCGTGACGCCCTCGCCGGAGAAGTAGTTGAAGCTCAGAAGGCCGCCGCAGTCCGGATCGCCCTCCAGGGCCTTGCGGAACAGCATGGTGTACAGGTCTCCCTTGTCCACCTTGGCGCCGATGGCCTCGGCGAACTCTGCCAAGAGGCCCACCCAGCCGTTGATGTCGCTGGTGCAGTTGCTGCAGTGGACCATGGCCACCGGGGCGCCGGAGGGGGTGGTTACCATGTCGATCTCCCGGTGGACACCCAGGGGACGGTCTACCACCACCATGGCGAAGTCGCTGGTGCCGGCGGAGACGTTGCCGGTGTGCACCCGCACGGAGTTGGTGGCCGCCATGCCGGTGCCGGCATCGCCCTCACAGGGGGCCACCGGCACGCCGGGCTGCAGATCGCCGGCGGGGTCCAGGAAGGCGGCGCCCTCAGCGGTGAGGTGGCCTGCCACGGCGCCGGCGGGAAGGACCTCCGGCAGCACATCCTCCAGTTTCCAGGAGAAGCCGCGAGGGGCGATGAGGGCATCGAACTTCTCGATCATGGAGCGGTCGTAATCCTTGCCGTCCGGGGCGATGGGGATGATGCCGCTGGCCTCACCCACGCCCATGTTGTGCTTGCCGGTGAGCTTCCAGTGGATGTAGCCCGCCAGGGTGGTGAGGTGGGCCAGACGGGGCAGGTGCTCCTCCCCGTTCAGGATCGCCTGATAGAGATGGGCGATGGACCAGCGCTGGGGGATGTTGAAGCCGAAGAGCTCGGTGAGCTCCGCTGCGGCGGGGCCGGTGATGGTGTTCCGCCAGGTGCGGAATTCCGCCAGCTGGTTCATGTCTTTGTCGAAGGGGAGATAGCCGTGCATCATGGCGGACACGCCGATGGCACCCACGGTGGTGAGCTCCACGCCGAACTTCTCCTTCACGTCCTTCTTCAGGTTGGCGTAGCAGTCCTGCAGACCGGTGTGAATGGCCTCCATGGAGTAGGTCCATACGCCGTTCACCAGCTGGTTCTCCCACACATGGTCTCCGCTGGCGATGGGGTTGTGGTTCTGGTCGATGAGCACGGCCTTGATCCGGGTTGATCCCAGCTCAATGCCCATCACGGTGTTTTTTAGTTCCATCCTGAACCTCCTGTTAGTAAGATTTCAAACGAAAATGGGGAAACGGGGCGGGCAGATCCCCTGCCCTTCCGTCTTCTTGCACTCAGGTCTCTCCTATATTACCAATCCCGTACGAGATTTGCAAGAGGACCGGGTCACATTGGGTGGGCGCCAGCTGCAAAAGTCTGGTGCCGTTCTCGATGGTGCACATGCCCATGGACCAGCCGGCCTGGTGGATGCGGGCATCGTAGCTCACCAGCATGGGCACCCGCTCCCAGGGCCCCTCGCCCAGGTTGTAGTTCACCAGAAAGTCCCCGGGATCCCGGAGCTTCAGCTCGCCGCTGTCCCGCTTGCCGGAGACGATGATGGTGCCGTTGGGACCGCCCTGGGGCACCCACAGGCAGTACGGCATGTTGCCGAGGTACATTCCGTCTGCGGTCTCGATTCGGGTGCCGTAGTCCTCCGGATCCCCCCAGTCCACCCCATCCGGGGAGAACCGGCAGAAGATGTCGCAGGTGGGCGGGTCCCCGGGGCCGCAGTCCCGGAAGCAGACGATCTCGTAGCACATGAAGTACCGCCCGTCCGGCAGCTTCGTCACAATCGCCATGCCGGGCCGCTGGAATCCGTCCGGGATGGCACAGGCCATTCTGGGCGCCTCCCAGGTGTGTCCTCCGTCCTTGGACACCGCCACCGCCAGGGTCTGGTTGTACCGGCGGTCCACATGGGGCCGCTCGTCCGTGTAGATCACGGTGAGGTCTCCGTCCGCATTCAGATAGAGGAAGGGCTCCCACACCGGGCCCAATGCCTCAAAGTTCTGCTCCTGAGGCGGGCCGCCAGCGCAGATGGTAGACCGGTACTCCCAGGTCTTGCCCTGATCCAGGCTCACGAAGAGCAGCAGTTCTGTGCAGGCAAAGCTTAAGGGAATGGAGTTGCCCGTCATGAGAAGGGCGCCCTCGGGCAGATCTCCCACGGACTGGGGCAGCTCCAGCAGCATGGGCTGGAAGCGCATCCCGTAGCCGTTCTTGCTGTCCTCCAGCTGGCTGTACCGCTCCCAGGTGCGGCCGTGGTCTCGGCTGGCGAAGATGGGAAACACCGGCGGCTCTTGCAGGGTGTAGTGGTCGAAGGTGGCCAGGATCAGGCCGTTCTGCTCCCCCGCGTGGTGCAGCTCCACCGGTCTGGGGTACAGCACCCCTCCGCCGTTGCCGTAGACCTCCTCCCGCCGGGGCGTGTAGACCACGCCGGCAAATTCCTTTTCCAAACGTAATGCCATTGAATGTCTCCTCTCTTTCAGAGGGGCGGCGAGTTAGCCCCTTCGTATTGTAAAATGGACGCTCACTCCAGCGACACGGTGTCCCCCAGGGTGGGGTCAAAGGTGTCCATGGAGACGGCGAACTGGCGGATGTGCAGGGTGAAGTCCGGTGGCAGCTGCCGGGGGGAATAGCCTGTCACGGAGAAAAACACCCGGTTGAAGGTGCGCAGGGTGTTGAAGCCGCACCGCAGGGCCAGGTCCGAGGTGGAGATCTCCGGCTCCTTCCGCATGATCTCCACCGCCTTGTCGATCTTCACCAGATTGAGGTACTTGGAGAAGGTCATGCCGGCAAAGGACTTGAAAAAGCGGGAGAAGTGGGCCTCAGACATGTGCATACCGGCCGCCGCATCGGAGAAGGTGAGAAACTCGCTCTCCCGGTCGATCCGCTCCAGCAGCTCCCGGTACTGGGAGACGATCCGCTTGGACCGGCTGCCGCCCTCAGCCGCCGGTACCGTCTCCTCATTGCGGAAGACGTCGATCACAAGGCGGGTGAGCACGGCGGTGGCACGCTGGGGATAGTAGGGCTTGCGGTCGTTCAGCTCCCCCAAGATCTCCTCGATGCCATCGGTGAAGCCATACTTGTCCGGGAAGATGGGATTGCGCAGGTGGATGTCCCCCAGGAAGGCGGTGAGCTCGGGGACCACCTGTATCACCAGCAAGGTGCTCTCCTCCGCCGCATCGATGTTGTGCACGCTCCCGGAGGGGACAATTGCCACCAGCCCAGCAGCCAGGTGCAGTGTGTCGCCGTCCAGCATCAGCTCCGCCTCCCCTTCCCGGCAGGCGATGATCTCATTCTCCATGTGCCAGTGTGGCAAATTGTGCAGGTTCTTGTACTTCCCTACCCAAAGTGGCACCCCTGGATCGTACTCTTTGCGCTCAAATCGAGCTGCCATACAGATTGCCCTCCAATATCAACGTTGTCTCATTCCAAGAGGACCTAAGAGCGGAACGAAAACTGTCTCAATCCCCTTGGAAAGCGCTCACACACGGGTCCTGCCTGGATCCCATCCCGCGATACGAGGGCCAATGTCCGTCTGAGACATACGAAACCCATGGTGCTTCGTCCGTACCCGCGCCTGACCGGTGTAGAGCCTCTCCCCTGCCGATCAGGCCTTTCGAAAGTATTGCATTCTAAAAGTTCTAGAATCAGGGTAATATCGGCAGAAAACCGAACGATCCAGGAAGGTCTTCCTGTATCACCCAGTCAGGGAAGGAAGGATCCATTTGCCCGATCTGCCCCAATTCTGTGAGAAAAGCCGTGAGCGGGAGCCCCCACTCACGGCTTGGATATGCTTGGGATCAGTTCACGATCGCCATTTCCGTCTCCTTGTCGAAGACGTGGATCTTGTCGGAATCCAGAGCAACGGTGATCTTGCTGCCGTAGCGGGCTTCGGTAGCGGCGCTGACCTTGGCGGACCACTGCACCTTCTTCAGGTTGGCATAGGCGTCATCGGAGAACTGGCGCTGAATCTCAGCCGGCTTCTCGTTGAGCAGGTTGAAGTACAGGAGCACTTCGGAGCCCAGCAGCTCGTAGCCGTTGATGGTCACCTGGAACTGGGTGTCGGGGTGCTGTGCCAGCTCGTGCTCGGACTCGTAGATGGCCTCGGGACGGCAGCCCATGATCACGCTCTTGCCCACATAGCCCTTCTCCTTGAGGACAGCGGCCTTGGCGGCGGGAACCTTGATCTTGAACAGGTCGAACTCCAGGAACACGTCATCGCCCTTGCCGGAGCACTCGGCGTTGATGAAGTTCATCTGCGGGGAGCCAATGAAGCCGGCCACGAACAGGTTGATGGGGTTGTTGTACAGCTCGCGGGGAGATGCCACCTGCTGGATGATGCCGTCCTTCATGACAACGATCCGGGTGCCAAGGGTCATGGCCTCGGTCTGGTCGTGGGTCACGTAGATGATGGTGGCACCCAGGCGCTGGTGCAGCGCGGCGATCTCAGCACGCATCTGGACACGCAGCTTGGCGTCCAGGTTGGACAGAGGCTCGTCCATGAGGAACACCTTGGGCTCGCGGACGATGGCACGCCCCATAGCGACACGCTGCCGCTGGCCGCCGGAAAGAGCTGCCGGCTTGCGCTCGAGGAGGTGGGCCAGGTCCAGGATCTGGGAGGCGTCCTTGACCTTCTTGTTGATCTCGTGCTTGGGGGTCTTGCGGAGCTTCAGGCCGAACGCCATGTTGTCCTTCACGGACATGTGCGGATACAGAGCGTAGTTCTGGAACACCATTGCGATATCGCGATCCTTGGGCTCCACGTCGTTCATGATCTTACCGTCGATCATGAATTCGCCGTCAGAGATGTCTTCCAAGCCAGCGATCATGCGCAGAGTGGTGGACTTGCCGCATCCGGAAGGCCCGACAAAGATGATGAACTCTTTGTCCTCAACCTCAAGGTTGAAGTCCTTTACCGCTTCATAGCCATTGGGGTAGATCTTGTAGATGTGCTTCAAAGACAGACTTGCCATGGATTTCCCTCCTGAAAGAAATATTAATAAGTTGTTCTTTGATGGATAAAGGGTTGGCCTCCGAATTAGTTGCTGCTCCGTAAGACGTTGCATTCTTTGCCAAAGCAAATGATACAGGTTCTTATGGATTGCGTAGAAGGCAATTGTACTGACATCAAGAATAGGACAGCTGCCCGTAAGCGTACCGACAGACAGGAGATCCGATTCCCTTTCCTACCGCCTCTTTCGAATGAGCATCTCACTTGCGGAGCCGGTGACCGGCAGCTTTCTTACAGCCTCGTGAAGCGAACCTCCGCTACGCTGGCGGCGGGCAGCTCCACATGGAACCCCTTGCCCTGCGGATCCATCTGGATCTCCAGGTCTCGCTCCTCCACCTTGTTGGGGTCTTGGAACGTGTTGCAGTCGTGGATATCATCGGATGCCACCACCCGCGCCTCCAGCAGCCGGCCCCAGCCGGCCTCCTTCAGCACGACATCCACAGGCTCGGAGCACGTAGCAGACAGATTCGCCAGGGTTACCGTGATGTTGCCGTCCTGGTCCATAGAGGAGGACGCGCTGACTTGCGGTACTTGGTCTACTTCTGTGCCCACAGTTTTCACACCGTCCAGACGGCTCTCCAGCAGATCTGCGTCCTGGTGATGCCGGTACATGTGCATCACATGATAGGTGGGCGTCTTGATCATGTTGGGCCCTTCTGTGAGGATTACTGCTTGGAGAACGTTGACTACCTGCGCAAGGCAGGCCATCTTCACACGGTCGGAGTGCTGATTGAAGATGTTCAGGGTGACACCGGCGATCAGTGCATCCCGGATCGTGTTCTGCTGATACAGGAAGCCAGGGTTGGTGCCCGGCTCTACCTCATACCAGCCGCCCCACTCATCCACGATCATGCCGATCTCCTTGTCGGGATCGTATTGATCCATGATCTTACCGTGTTCCGTCACAAGGGTATCCATGTACATCGCTTTGTACATGGTCTTGTACCAGATGTCATTGCTGAACTCTGTGGCACTGCCCTTGTGCTTCCACCCGGTGGGGTGAACATAGTAGTGGAGGCTCAGCCCGTCCATAAAGCCGTGGGCTTCTTCCGGAGAATGCCGGAAGGTGGTCTCCAAAACCTCATTTGTCCAGTCGTAGTCGTCCACGTTGGCCCCGCAGCAGATCTTCTTGATGGGGGCCGCATGGTTGTAGTGACGGACATATGTCTGATAGTGGCGATAGAGATTTGCGTAGTAGTCCGGATTCATGTTACCGCCGCAACCCCAGTTCTCGTTGCCTACACCGAAGTAGTTCACGCGCCAGGGATCTTTGTGGCCGTTCTTCTCCCGAAGCACTGCCATCGGGGAAATCCCGTCAAAGGTCATGTACTCCACCCACTCGCTCATCTCGCGTACCGTACCGGAGCCCACATTGCCGTTGATATAGGTCTTGCAGCCCAGCTGCCGGCAGAGCTCGAAGTACTCATGGGTGCCGAAGGCGTTGTCCTCTACCACCCCGCCCCAGTGGGTGTTCACCATGCGCTTGCGCTGCTCTCTGGGGCCGATGCCGTCCTGCCAATGGTACTCATCGGCAAAGCAACCGCCCGGCCAGCGGAGCACGGGGATGCGCAGTTCCTTCAGGGCGTTTACCACGTCAACGCGCATGCCGTTGACGTTGGGAATGGGAGAAGTCTCACCCACAAAGAGTCCACCGTAGATGCAGCGGCCAAGGTGCTCGGAGAAGTGGCCGTAGACCTCGGGCTCGATGTGGCTTACCTTCTTCTGTTCATTGATCGTTAAAGTTGCCATTCAGAATTGTTTCACTCCAGATCATATAGATCATTCAAAATCGTCATTGTCGAAGCTGAAGACCGGCTTGCCGTCCACCCAGCGGATGGGCTGCAGCATGGTGTGCCGGTTGGGGTTGTAAAGCGGGTTGCCCTCGATTTCAGCCTCTGTTCTGGCGTGGAATACCAGAATATCGTTGCCGTCCTCGTCCTTGGTGAAAGAGTTGTGGCCGGGGCCGTAGACGCCCAGGTCCCAGTCTGTCTTGAGAACAGGCCAGCGCTCCTTCTTCCAGTTGAACGGATCCAGCAGGTCCGCGTCCTCATCGGCCGTGAGCATGCCCATGCAGTAGTGGATGCCCGTATCGCTGGCGGAGTAGGTGAGAAAGATCTTGCCGTTCCGTTTGATCACCGCCGGCCCCTCGTTGACCCAGAAGCCGTAGCGCTCCCAGTCGTAGTCCGGGGTGGTGAGCAGCACCTGTACGGTGGCCAATGTGTGTGCGTCCTTCATTTTGCCGATGTAGAGGTTGGAAATCTGTTTGCCTACGCCGACCTTCTCAGCCCAGACGTAGTAAAAGTCGCCGTTGCACTGGAAAACCGTGCCGTCGAGAGAAAAGGCGCGGAAAGAAAACTTGTCGTCCTTAGAGGGCTTCATTTTTCCCAGTTCAATCCAGGGATCAGCGATGGGATCTTCGCCCTGGCATTGCAGGACGTAGGGCCGAATCCTCCAGGGGTGGTCTTTATCGCCGCCAGAGTAGTAGATGTGCCACTTTCCGAACACCCGATGGAGCTCGGGGGCCCAGATGTGCAGGCTTTGGGGCCCGGACTCGTGGCAGTGCCATATCTCGTGTTCCGGTGCATCCCGGAGGCCGGCCAGGGTGTCTGCCCGGCGCAGCACGATTCTGTCGTACTCCGGAACGGAGGCGGTAAAGTAGTAGGTACCGTTGTTGTCGCGATACACATAGGGATCGGCTCTCTGCTCGATCCAGGGTTTATTGAAAAATAACTTGCTGTCCATAGGAATGACCTTTGTTGCTTGCGATTGCGTATTTCGAGATTTGGAGCGCTGCGGGGCTTCCGGAGAAGCCCCGCAGGGCTTACCTATCTTCGATCAGATTGGTTGGCTTGGATTACTCGACGCTGAGGATCTCGGTGTAGCACTTCTCGTTGGTGAGATGTACGTAGCAGGGGGATTCAGCAGTCATGTCAGCGCTGGTAATGGTAATGGTCTCGGTGAGCTCAGTGCCATCGGCGCCAACAAGGGTCACGTTGACGGTGATCACGTTGCCAGCACGGTTGAACACTGCGGTGACATCAGCGTCCACGGCAACTGCCTGGAAGGCAGCCTGATCCGTCCAGGACTTCTCATACGTACCAGTGGTACCCTCTACCGCGCTCCAATAAGCACCATCGATGCCATCGATACGGGCGCATGCATACTCGGCATAGCCTTCATAGTTGTCTGCGCTGGCGATCTTGTCAGTGGTGACTGCGGTGTTCGTAAAGGCAAATGTCGTGGAATCCCATTGATCAATTACGTTGGAGTAGTTGTTGAACTTGATGGTGAGGGTGCCGCCGTCCTTCAGCTCGAAGCCATCAGAGGTGTCGGTCCAGAAACCGCCGTCACGCGTCACGACACCGAGGGTGTCGATGGCGCTGGCATCGGGAGTGATCTCAGGCAGAGCGACGGGCTCGGGAGTGGCAACTGCTTCTGCGTCATCAGTGGGGCCTTCATACTTGGGCTGAGCCTCATACTCAGGAACGGTGCCCTTGGTGTAAAGGGTGGCGACCTGGCCGGCGGTTAGAGCCTCATCATAGAAGTAGAACTCATCCAGATACTCCTTGGAGTACTGATCCCAGTAGTTGACGCCCAGCAGGCACTCGATGCCCTTAATGCCGTCACGGCTGAAGATCTCGGGGGCAAGGCCCATCCAGTTGGCGCTGGTGTCGTTGCCGGCATCATCGGTGGTGCCGATGACAGAGGGATCAGCGGTCATGACAGGAATACCATTCACATAGACGGTGCAGGAGACGTGCTGGCAGGGACCATTGACGGTGTCGTTATCCATATAGGTCTCGCCAGTGGCGACCAGAGCCACATGGACCCATTCCTTCTTGCCAAGCAGGCTGGCATTGTTGCCGATCCAGGGCCAGAGTTTCGGGCTTCCGGTGGGCATGGAGTTGCGGTTCCACACAACAGGAGCGCACTCGCCGCCTTCAACGCTCCAGATATCAGCCTTGGTGAAGTTGATCCAGGCAACCTCGTTCTCCTGATCGTTCATACCCACATTGCGGCCCATCTGTACCAGAGGACCATACTGGGAGTAACGGTCTGCGGCATACCAGAAAGCGATGGTGTAGGAGTCATCGGCTGTCTTGGGGAAGTCGGGGATGGACACGCCGTACTTGCCGTCCAGGATCAGAGAGTTGCCCACAACGCCGTAGCCGTCGGAGATCATGATCTCATGGGCACTGGGAACCAGAGCATAGGTGGCACCGGTGAGATCGGGATCCAGAGAGACATCAGCCTGATGAACTGAGCTCAGGCCGGTAGCATCCTCAAAGGAGTTGGCATAGAGGGGCTCATAGGGGATCTCTTCGGGTTCAGCCACAGTAGGAGCAGCGGGCTCTTCGGTGGGCGCGGCCTCGGGCTCCTCAGTGGGAGCAGCGGGCTCTTCGGTGGCGGGAGCCTCGGTAGCGGGGGCTTCAGTTGCAGGTGCTTCGGTTGCCGGAGCTTCTGTTGCCGGGGGATTGGTGGGAGTGGTCTCTCCGCCGCCGCCACAGGCGGCGAGGCAGACCACCATGAGGACTGCAAGGAACATAGCTAAAAGCCTTTTCATGTATGTCTCCTCCTATGGAATATCACATTTTTCTATTTGTATCGCTGAAAGCGAACAAATACCGATCAGGTGGTTGACTCAAATGTGTCGACGATGTTCTGATAGAACGCGGCCTCGTCATCGCTCATCACTTCGTAGATGGAGCCGGGGCCGAAGTACTCCAGCATAGCCTTGGCGTGATAGTAATCAGCCTGACGGGCAGCCTCGTCCTTGTAGTCTGCAGCCTTGCCTTGGCCATTGTCCACGATGGTGTGGATGTTCAGGTTGTTGAAGTAGTTCACCAGGAAGTTGTTGTAGCCGGCGATGTTGGTCCAGCCGAAGGAGATGGGCTCCATGCAGGATGCGAAGTAGTCCCGCCACAGCTGCTTGTGCTCGTCGTCCATATCAGAGCAGTAGACTTTGTCGATGTACTCGTTCCAGATGCCCTCATCCTTGGTGATAGGCACAGGCATAACCTCGAACTTGAGGGGGTTGCCGTTGGCAGTGGTGTTGGAGGGATCGGCATAGATCTCGCAGCGGGTGTGCCAGCCGTCCACGCCGAAGGCCATGAACTTCAGCAGCTCATAGGCCTCGCGGGGATGCTGTGTGCCGGAGCAGACGCCGCCGTAGTCGATGGTGGCGATGGAGTGGTGGGTGCCAGAGGTATCATCCAGAGAGGGAATAACGTAAGGAACGATATCCATGTTGGGGTGTGCCTCCAGGAAGGCGGGGGCATTCCAGGAGCTCTGGAAGGTCCAGAAGGCCTCGGTGAACACGGCGACGTGGCCGGTCTCGCCGAACCAGGTCTCCCAAGTGCCACACCAGTCCTCGTTTGCCTGGGTCTCACGGTCTGGAGCCACATAGCCGGCAAGTTTCAGATCAGAGAACTGCTGCTCGCCCACAGCCCATGCAGACAGGTCGAACTGCTTGCCGTCAAAGCCGAACTCGCCGATGTACTGCTGGCCGGCGGCGATGCCATAGTAGGAGTCCAGACGGTTGTAGAAACCGAGGCCATAGTACTTGATGCCGTCCACGTCATCGTGGCCGGTGGCGTTCTTGATGATGTCGATCATCTGATCCCAAGTCCAATCCTGGCCGGGAACCTCCAGGTTCAGGGTCTTCAGGACGTTGCGGTCAATGTAGATGATGCCGGGGAAGAACTTGAAGGGGACCGAGTAGCGGTGATTGCCCTCCAGGTGGAAGGTACCGAGCTGTGCGTCATTGATGGTGTCCGCCAGGTTCTTGGTGTCCGGGTCAGCATCCCAGTACTGGGCGATGTCCAGCAGCAGGCCGTTGGACAGGGCGTAGTCGCAGTCGGAATACATCATGACGTCGGGAGCCTGCTTGTTGGTGATCAAAGAGGTCAGGGCGTTGGTGTAATCATCGCCCACGGCGTAGTAGATCACGTTGACAGTGATGTTCGGATAGATCTCCATGAACCGCTTTGCCAGCAGCTCATCCGTCTCCTTCTGGTCGAAGGTGATGATGCTCAGGGTGATGTTATCCGTGGTCATGTCTTTCCACTTCTTGTACTTGTAGCCGTTGATGTCGACTTCCTCGTAGTCGCCGTACAGGCCGACTGCGCCGGAGCCGCCTTCATCGCCACCGCCTTCACCGGAGTTGTCGTTGTTGGCGGGAGCCTGGGTCTGGGTGCCGCCCGCAGAGTTGCCGCCACCGCCGCAGGCGGTGAGGCACCCGACGATCATCAGGCACGCGAGGATGAGAGCAAGTAGTCTTTTCATAATTGCCTCCATATACGTTTATTTTGAACAGGCCGAAGCCTGTACAAGGCCAGTAGAAACGTGCATTCTCGGTTGGGGCGGGCAAACCCGCCCCAACCCGAGAGAACGGAGATTATTCGCCAGTGATACCGGCACGGTCGATGGACTCCACGAACTGTTTCTGCAGGATGAGGTAGAGGATCAACAGCGGCAAAATGGATAGCATCGTACCGGACATGTTGATAGACTCGTTCAGACTCGTGGCGCCGCTCACTGCGGTGGAGGAATAGGTAGAGTAGTTGGTGGCGAAGTTCTGCACCTGGATAACCAGACTGGTCCATGTACTGGATGTGCCGATGCCGTGGACGTAGATATTTGTGAGATACGACTCGTTCCAGTACCAGACGAAGGAGAACAGGGCCACTGTGACGAAGGCGGGCTTGCCACTGGGAAGGGCTACCTTGTAGAAGGACTCGAAGTAACCGGCGCCATCGATCTTGGACGCCTCAATCAGCACTTTGGGGATCTGGCGGAAGAACTGCCAGAAGATCAAGATGAAGATCGGGGCGTTAATCCCCTGCCCCACTATAGCGGGTAAGACGAAGGCCCATAGCGTGTTGAGGATTTTCAGATTGGAGTAAAGGACATAGGTGGGGATCATGGTCACCTGGCTGGGAAGGATGTAGCTGATGATGATGATGCCCATGCAGATCATCTTGCCGGGGAAATTAAACCGGGCAAGTCCATAGCCGATGATGGAGCAGGAGATCAGGTTGCAGATCGTGGGAACGCCTGCGATGATGACGCTCATCACCAGGGACTTCCAGTAGTCCATACTGCCGGCCGCCTGCCTGTAGTTGGAGAAGTTCAGCGAGCTGGGCAGCCAGTTGATGGAGGAATCCAGCAGATCGTCCAGGGTCATGAAGCTGGTAGAGAGCATGTGGAGAATGGGGTACAGGTAGATAAAGCCGATGCAGATCAGCAGGGCGTAGACAATGAACTGCTTCAGGAAGCCCTCTTTGTCCTTTGTGCCCATCAGGAACCGGCGGATCTTGTCCTTGGTCAGATTCTTGTACCAGGGACTCTTCTGGATGACGTGACGCTCAGTACTCGTCTCTTGTTGTGGTGCGCGAGGTGATCTTTCCTTGTGCCCTCTGATGCTCAATGCGTTTGGCATTGCGACGGTTCCTCCTTTCAATCTTCTTACGCTTCCGGACTTCCATCTTCTGCGCCTTCTTGGCACGCTTCACCTGCTTCTCATAGGCGTCCTTACGAGTCATGAGGACCAAAGCAAAGAGAGCAACGATGATGATGATAACGCCGGTGTACAGCCAGGCCATGGCGGCGGCATACCCGAAGCCCTTCTCACGGTCGCCAGAGAACATGGATGTCTGAATCAGAGAGATGATGGGGTTCGTAGAGTTGCTGGAGATAAAAATGATGGTGTAGACGACGTTCAGCAGGATCATGGGCTTGACGTTCGGCAGTGTAATCTTCCAGAAACACTCCCATCCGGAACCGCCGTCGATCTTGGCCGCTTCGTACATCGACTTGTCGATCTTCTGCAATCCAGAGAGGAAGATTAAGATCTGCACACCGGAGTACCACAGCGTGGTGATCATGTTGCTGAACAGATCCGAAATCGGGTCAGCCAGCATGGGAGGCAGGAAACTCTGAATGGCACCTGTGATGGCGTTCATGTCGATGGCGGAGATGGAGCCGGCGCCCTCTTCGGTGAGCATCGTCAGAATCGGTCCACTGACGATGATCACGGGAAGGAAGAAGATCATCCGGAAGAATCCCTTTGCCTTGATCTTCATGTTCAGCATCATGGCGATCATCAGAGCGAATACCACGATGATCGGCACAGACAAAACCGTGCTGGTGATGTAGTCTACCAGTTGGACGATGAAGTCCGGGTCAGACTGCAGGATCTGGGTGAAGTTTCCGAAACCCACTTGCCGGAACATGAGTCCCTGCGGCAATGTCCGGATATTGTTCACGGAGTACCAGATACTGGTGCCCAGCGGGTAGGCCAGGAAGAACGCCACCCCGATGAACCAGGGGATCATGAAGAAGAGTCCCATACGGCCGTCCCGCTTTTCCAACTTTCCGGACTTCAGGTGCTTCATGCGCTCTTTCAGCGCCTTCTTTTGCGCTTTCTTTTCAGCCTTGGTCAGTTCCTTCGTTTCTTCCATCGTCACTCACCTACCTTATAGGACATGGCATCCACGGTCACGCCGTCTCCGGTGAGGCTGGAGTTGGTGTAATTGACGTAGATCCGTACCCCGTTTTCATATGTGACCTTCACCAGGCCGTTGTCGAGGATCTCATGATCGGAGATGGTGGAGGTGCCTACCAGTTCCGCCAGGGCGCGAAGTTCTCTGTCGTACTGGGCGATTGTGGCGCGATAGTTCTCAATTTCCAGAGAGTAGAGGTTGTTGGAGTTAGTGTAGATCAGCTTGGAGGAGTCCTCTGCGGTGACATAGAAGGACGGATACATGCCGGATTCCACCATCTTCAGGAAGTTCTCGGTCTTGTTGGCCTCGAAGTTCACGTAGTCGGAATAGGTGGGGACGATGCCCTTCAGCACCAGGGACAGGAACGGGACCTCTTCATCCACATAGAGGTAATCAGAGGAGTCCAGCGGCATGTCGAGCATTGCGCTGGCATACTTCCAAAGGTACTGGTTGGGGGTCTCCAGGATCATGTTCATGCCATTGCTGGTCTCTTCCACAGAGTCCACAAACATGTCCATGGTCTCAGTCCGGGAGTAGTAATTGCCCTTAAAGCTGTAGGAGAACAGGTTGTTGGTAATACCATCCAGAGCCATGTTCTTGATGTTGTCCTGCTTCATGGATGCGATCAGCTCTGCCAGTCCTTCGCCGGCGTTCTTCGGCATCAGATAGTAGAAGCTGTCGTAGACCTGTCCATGCACATCCTTCTCGAAGGTTCTCTTGTTGAGCTTCTTCATGACGTTGTACGTGCTGGAGTTGGTCTTGGTGTTCACAGAGAGGGCATCGTTGTAGAGGTAGATGGTGTTGCCCTGTTCTGCCTCTTCCAGGATGGCCTTGGTCAGGTCGCTGGTGCCGCCGATACTGCTGTCTGCCTTGTACTTTGCAATCGGGGTGTCATAGAGGCCGCCGTCCTGCCAGCCGCGGTATACGCTGAGCACATTTGTCACGCCCTCACGGCGAAGGCTTGCGTAGATGTCCCGAAGCTGCTCCACCGTGGTCATGGGAACTGCGGTGGTGCCCATCAGGAACGCTTCACGCTCGCTGCCTAGAACATCCACGCGGGTGTTGTAGGACAGGTTCTGCCGGGAGATCAGGCCGTTGTCCAGCAGGTAATTCCGGTATGCCTTTGCCATGCCCATGTAGTCCGCCTCATCGCCAGAGAGGAGCAGATACCGTACGGTGAGATCGGAGCGGAGCCGTTCCAACTCCACAGTGGGTGTGGTGCTGGCGGTAGCGGAGTTGGACAGAGGCTGGCTGTACACGTCTCTCTCCAGGAAGCGGGCAAAGCAGCGGTTGTAGTCCACGCGGGCGCCGTTGGGCTGGGCCTCAATGGTGCACCGCTCATCGCCGCTCTCTACCACTGCGAGATACGCCTGCTGGTCTTCTGTGTGGGCCATACCGAACACAGGAGCAAGGACGGTGTTGGAGTCTACAACGGTGTCATAGTCGTCCCAGAGGGTGGATCCGGGAACGAGATCAGTGATGCCAACGTCAGTGCCGTAGATCTGCGTGGTGAAGCCGCTGGCGTAGCGTCCCTCTTTGTCATCCAGATAGATCAGGGCGCCGTTGCCATCGGGAATCAGCATGTACCCATCCTGTTCATCCAGATAGGTGTAGCCGAAGTACTGGAAGACGCAGAGGGTGTAAATCCAGACATTTTCGTTTTCTTCCTGAATGCTCTCATCCGGAACCCGGACCACCAGTTGGTCTCCCTCCAGGCTGACTTCTACGCCAAGGGTAATCCCGTAGTCAGTGAACGTGACCTCAGCATAGATGCCGTTGTCCGTATACCAGGTGGTGATGGTGTTCTTTGCAGTGTTCAGATTCAGCTTATCGGAAGTCTTTGTGGTCTTCTCGATGAGGCCCAGGGTGATGCCGCTCTGCATAGCGCCGGTCCAGTCTGCATTGCTCTTGCCGTCATTCTTCTCATCCGAGACGGTAGACTCCAGGATGGCGCCGGTCTGCTTGTTCTCCAACTTAATGGAGAAGCGCGGCTCGTAATAGTACAGGATGTAGTTGTCGCTCTCGGCTACCTGGACGTAGTCGTTCTTGGCATCCACCACGCCTTTTGTGGCAGGCTTGGGCTGGCTGTGTACGTGGTTGCCGCTGACGATCCGTTCCGGCTGGCTACCCAGATAGATGAAGACACCGGAGATGATCGCTGCGATCAGAACGATGACCAGAATGACAGCCAGAATCTTCACTCTTTTGTGCTTCTTAGAAACCAAGTCTGTACACCCCCTCGCCAACGATAGCAACGATGAAATCGAACAGTTGTGCCCAGAGTACGTAGATGATAAAGATCAGCAGCGCCAGGATCAGTGCGGTAAAGGCGGTGAGGAAGATAACCTTCACGGTCTCTTTCGCGGTGAAGTTGTTGACCTCTTTCAGACCCACGATGGCGATGACCACGATCCAGGCATAGATCACGATCTGCAGCATGTTGGTCAGGAAGATCTCGTTCTGGGACAGGATATGACTCAGTGCATATTGCACAGGCGTCAGGATCACGTAGGGAAGCAAGCTGTAGCAGAAGAACGTGTAGATCTTCTTCACAGTGCCCTCTCCTTCATTGATGGTACTTACAAGGTACGTACAAACAGTAAGGGCGACCATGACAACAACGATGATACCGATATCGCTGGCGATTTCGTAACGGCCCTCCATCACGGTCTTCATCAGGAAGCCGCAGGTGTACTTGTTCACGATGTACTCAATCGTGAACACCACCAGGATGAAGGTGGAGGCCAGCCAGTTGGCGTGTCCCTCTGCCGAGATGCCGTAGGCACCGTCAGCAGGTTTCCGGATGTAGTATCCAGCGTAAGCAAGGTTGTTGAAGAATGTATTTTTCTTCATCCTCCTGTACGTTCTGCGGATGGGGTTCAGGAAGTGATTGCGCTGGTCGATGGCATGAATCACTTTGTACGCCACATAGAGCAGGACACAGAGGATGATGGCGGTCATGACGTTGTCCTTTAACCAGACGTTACGCAGCTCCCAGAATGCATCGGAATATCCGTCATAGTCCTTGGCCAGGCGGGCGTAGTACATTGCCTGGTTGAAGTTCTCCTCCTGGAAGTAGCTGCGGCCCATGGCCTTGTTGGCGTAGTCGAACATGGAGTTCATCTGCAGCACCTGGGCCAGCGGCTCCTTGGCCTCGGTGTAGCGGCCCTTGGAGTAGAGGTACAGGGCGTGGTGCATCAGCTCGGTGAACTCGGTGGGCTCATAGATCTGAACCTGTGCCAGATCGGAGTCCAGAACGTAGATGCGGTCCTCGGTGTCGATGGCAATGCCACTCACCATCTTGGACAGACCCACGCGCTGGCTGTCATCGTTGGGGCCGCCGAAGGTGAAGAGCATCTCGCCGTCGCTGTTGTACTCGAAGATGTAGCCCTGTTGGTCCGCCACATACACGTTGTCGTGGTTACCAGCTACCACTGCCGCAGGAGCATCGGCGTAGGTATCGCCCTGCCCTTTGATCATGTTGGTACCGGCGATGTTCAGACGCTTCAGGGTGTCACTCTTGTTGCCCAGGGTGACGGTGTAGATCAGGCCCTTGGAGTCGATGGCCAGGTTGGTCGGTGTTGCAGGGGTGTTGCTGATCATTCTGGCCCGCTGTGCATCTGTCAGGATGGCCCGATAGATGATGGTCATAATGTCAGTGGTGGCAAAGTTGGTGCCGAAGTAGCCCAGGAACATGCCGCCCTCAGTGGGGGAGATTTCCACAATGCCGTTGGTGTTGGACTCGCAGATCACGAACATGATCCCGGCATCGTTTACCACCAATTTGATAGGCATGAACTTCATCTCATCGCCGTACAGCGGGCTGTCTGGCTTGCCGTACTCGTTGATGAGTTCACCGTCCTGGTTGAAGATGAAGACTTTCTCGGCGCTGCGGTCTGCCACGTAGATATCGCCGTTGTCCAGGACGTACACGCCTTTGGGCTCCTGGAGGACACCCTCGCCCACGACTTTAATCAGTTCGCCATCCAGAGTACCTTCCACAATGCGCTTGTTTCCGGTATCTGCGATGTACATATGGCCATCGGAGGCAATGCAGATGTCACTGGGGGCACTGAGGGAGACCTCTTCGCCGAACTTGGTGATGGTGGCGTAGGCCAGGTAAGCCGTCTGGGTCTGGCGAATCTGGCCGTAGCCGTTCACCGTGTAGGTCACGTAAGGGGTAGTGGCATAGGATGCAAAGGGAAGCATCACGGTTACAAGCAGCAGCGCCACCAATCCCATGACTAGATATCGTCTGAGCTTTTTCACCTTATCCAGCCTCCTTACTTAATACCGGAGCTGGCCATGGTGTTCATAACCTTATTTTGGAGAATGATGAAGAGGATAAGGTTCGGAAGGAACATGATCAGCGATGCGGCAGCACCCATACCTTGGCCAGCAACGGTGTTGTTGGCATTGACGAGGGTGTTCATGTAGAAGGTCAAGGTCTTCATGCTGTCGTCCTGGAAGTAGTAGTTGGAGGTCTCCATGTTGGTCCACACCTGCTGGAACACCAGGATGGCGGCGGTGGCGATGGCGGGCTTAATCATGGGGAGGATCACTTTGTAGTACACGGTCATATCCGTGGCGCCGTCCATGTAGGCGGCTTCCAGGAGGGAATCGGGAACCTGCTCTACGAACTGCTTCACCAGGAACAGTGCCACAGGCATTGCCACCAGCGGCAGGACGTGGGCCAGGACGTTGTTGATGAGGCCCAGTTGGCAGACCACCAGGTAACGGGGAATCAGAACGGCGGTGCTGACGAACATGATGGCGATCTGGTTGATCTGGGTCAGAAGGTTGCGGCCCTTAAACTTGATCTTGGAAAGGGCATATGCGGACATGGTAGTGAGCAGCAGCGAAATGCCAACCGTGAGCAGGGTGACAATGACACTGTTGAACACGTAACGGCTCAGAGGGATACCGCTGTTGTTAGAGAACTCCATGAGCTTGGTGAAGTTCTCCATCGTGGGCTTTCTCACGAAGAAGGTGGGCGGGAAAGCAAACAACTCCTCCATGGGCTTGAACGCATGGTTGATGATGAAGATGATTGGCATCCCCATGAATATGACCAGCGGCAAGATAATTGCCAGAATCTTGAGCTGCCCGATCTCAAATCCCTTGGGGTTAATTTTCTTCCCCTTGTTCATCCTCGTCTCCTCCTTTCTTTCCGTACGGGTCTTTCTCGGTCAGCAGAGTGTTGCAGGCCTTGCTGAAGAGCTGGACGATCAGCAGCAGCACCACGGAGACGGCGGCTGCATAGCCCATCTCATAGCGCAGGAAGCCGTAGTCCTCGATGTGGTTCACCATCAACTGGGAGGCGTAGCCCGGGGACGGGTTGCCCACCAGCATGGAGGTGACCATACCGTTCTGGAACGCGTTTACGATGGCCATGACGGCGGCGAACAGCATCTGCGGCTTCATCTGGGGGATGGTGATGTAGAACATCTCCTGGAACCGGTTGGACACGCCATCGATGGCAGCGGCCTCGTAAAGGGACTCATCGTTATTCAAGATACCGGCGATCATGGAGAGGAAGCCGATACCCATGGAAGACCAGAGGCCGATCACGATGACGATGGGGAGCAGATAGCGGGAATCGGTGAGCCAGATGATCGGCTCTGTGATGACGCCTAACTCCATCAACCAGCTGTTCAGAAGGCCAGCCTGGTCACCGGAGAAGATGACCTTCCAAAGCACTGTCATGGCAACGCCGGTGGTCATACTCGGGGAGTAGAGGATCAGGGCGCACACGGTACGCACGGGCTTGGTCAGGTTACAGAGGGCCCATGCCAGAACGAAAGAGAGGACGTAGCCGCCGATGCCGACCACCACAGCGTATACCACTGTGTTGGGCAGCACGTACTTCATGAACACTTCATCGTTGGTCAGGATGGTGATGTAGTTCAGGAAGCCGACGAATTTCGGGAACTGAATGGCGTTGAAGTTGGTGAAGGACAGGATCACCGCGAGGATAACGGGGATCAGGATGAAGATGGAGAAGATCAAGGCGTAGGGGCCGATAAAGAGCCAGCCGTGCCAGTTGTTCTCACGGCGGGAGATCTTGTTCTTCTTTTTCTTCTTGGCGGGTGCGGGCGGCGGCGTGGGCGGCTGCTTGTACGGGATCTCGCGCTCCGCAACGGCGGTTGCGTTCTCGGCCTTGACCTCCGTTGCCGCCTTCGCAGTCTCTGCAGGTTTGTTCTCCTTTGGTTTGGCGGTCTTAGTTGCTTCTTTGCTCACAGATGATCACCTCCTCAATTTCTGCCTAAGATCTTGGACATGCTCTCGATGTTGGGAATCACATAGGGCGTAATGGTGTTTCCATCGCTGTCGGTATATCCAAATTCCTCAAGTTTCCGCTTCATCTCGCGGTCGATGACCTTTACAGCGCTGTCGATCCGGGACTGCGCATTGTCACCGTCTACCACGATGGAGTTGAACGCATTGGACATCTCGCGCTCCAGCATGTAGGTGCCGGGGACGCGGGCCACGTCAACCACGTTCTTCATGAACTGCAGGATGACTGCCTTGTGGTCGCTGTCCAGCGGCAGCTGGGCAAAGGCCTCGGTATTGGCGGTGGTCCAGAGGTACTCATCGCCGTAGGTGATCTGCATGGTCTGGCCGAACTGGGCCTGGATCTCAGCAGAGGACCACCACTTTACGAACTCCCATGCCTGGGCCTCGCGGGTGGAGTTGCTCTTGAAGATAACGGTGGACTCGGCGCATCCGCAGGTGCTGCGGTCGATGGAGCCGTCCGCCTGCTCGGTGCCGGGGACGATGGCAATGTTCCAGGAACCGGCCAGCTCGGGGGCTGCATTGGAGATCAGGTTGTAGGTACCGTAATCGCAGATACCGATGGGGAGGTCGCCGTTGCGGAAGTGCTGATAGAAGTTGCTGATATCCACGGGCATATCATAGACCGTGAAGAGGTCTGTCAGGGTGGTGAAGCCCTCCACAGATGCCTCGCTGCCGAAGGTGGTGCCGTCCTGGGCAACGCCGGAGTAGAGGGAGCCGCCGTGCTGGAAGAGCAGCGGCGTGGTACCGTGGAAGTTCCGCATGGCGGCCATGCCGGCTGTGGGATAGTAGAAGTTCAAGCCACGCATCTGCAGCTCAGGCAGCATGTCGATGACGTCTTCCATGGTGTTGGGCACTTCCAGGCCCAGCTTTTCCAGAACATCCGTGCGGTAGACCAGCACCCAGAAGTTCATGGTCTCAGGCATGGAGTACACGGAGTTGCCGATGGTGCCGGTCAAGAAGAAGCCGGGCTCATAGGGCGCTGCGGTCTGCTGGAAGTCCGGGAACTGCGCCATATCCACCAGAGCGCCGCGGACGGCCAGCTCGTAAGGGATGGTGTAGTTGATACCGGTGGCCACATCAGGGGCAGTGCCGGAGGAGTTGGCCAGTACCAGCTTGTACTGGTCCGGCATGATGGAGATATCCACTTCAATGCCGGTTCTCGGGGTGAAGGTCTCATCGATCATCTTCTGCATCAGCTGGACGTACTGGCTGGAGCGGTTCACCCAAATCTGCAGGTGGTCCGGGTCGATGTTGGATGCGGAGTAGGACTGATCGGTGAAGGAGGCGACAAAGCGCTGAATGCTCATGCCGATGGACTGGAAGAAGCCGGGGAGCTTGGGCAGCGTGGCGCCCTCTTCATACACCCAGATCCGGTCGATGGCCGTGGCGTTCTCCAGGAGAGAGTCGATGGTGTTGGCCAGATACTGGTTGACGGAGTTGGTGCTGGATGCCAGCTCGCCGATCCGGTAGGGGATCTCATCGGGGCTGTCTGCCAGGGAACGGAGCTGCTCGGCGGCAATCAGCATGGAGGCCATGACGGCCACAGACTTCTTGCCATCGGTGAGAGGCACTGCACTGGCCTCCAGGTCTTCCAGGCGCTGGGCATAGCCGTTCAGAGTGTCCTCCAGGCCGGGGATGTAGCGGGAGAGCTTCAGGTCGCGGTACTTATCGGAGTTGGTACCGGCAACCTTGGTAATCTCCAGGGCCAGGTCGTTTACCCCTGCCATGATCTCTTCCAGCGCCTCCAGCACATAGCAGATGGGGGTCAGGGTGATCTGGTAGGAGAGGGTGTGCTTTCCTGCCGTCAGGTGAACGGTGAGCTTGTTGCCGTCCTTGTCCGTCAGGCTCTTGATCTGGTACTTTGTGTTGTAGGCCACAGAGTAGGATTCAAAAGCGGTGTTGGGGATCTTCCCGTCCACACGGATGTCCATGAACACCGGGAAGGAGTTCTTGCCGGACTGCTTGTAGTTCATGGCGATGTAGTAATCGCCTTCCTGGGGCACTTCGAACTCATAGGCCACGGTCTTGCCAGCCTCCTCGAAGGAGTCGGCATCGATGATGTTCATAACGGAGTCCTCTACGGAGTAGGGCTCTACGCCGCTGGCCACATCCGCCTTGGGGTGGATGGAGGAGTCATTGGTGTAGGTGTAGTTCTCGGCCTCCAGGGTGATGATGTTGCCGCCGGAAGTGGCCTGAGACGGGGTGTACTCCGGAATCTGCTCTGGGGCGGTGAGACTCATGCTGCCCATCAGGAAGTTGCCGCTTTTCACTTTGAAGCGGAAGGTGTGCTCGCCTGCGTCCAATTCCACGAGAAGGGCTGCCGTGCGGCGGTAGGAGCTGTCCTTGAAGTAGGAGTGCTCCCACTGGATGGCCTTATCGGGCACGGTGACAACCTCATCGCCGTAGCGGTCGTAGGACTTCTCCGCTTTGGGAAGCCAGCTAGACTGCAGCTTCACATTGCGGGCCTCGTAGTAGGGGTACGCACCATCCACTTCCATGGAAAATTCAATGGGGAGGATGGAGTTGTCGTAGGAGAGATAGTCGAATGCGATGGCATACTGTGCCTTCTGGGGCACATTGACAGTCAGCTCCACGATGTTGCCTGCGGTCACATCCAGGACCTGGCCAGCGCCGGCGTAATCGCGGGTGTCAGACGTTGTTTTTGCGTCTGTCTCACCCGTAACGGCGTCAGCGGCGGAAATTACCACATCTGCACCGGAGTAAGGGGACGCCGTGTAGCCTGCGCTCACTTTGGTGTAGTTGTTGGAAATTCTCTCGCTGACGTACTGTGCATCATAGGTGGAGCTTCCGCCTCCGGAAGAGGCGCCGGCATCCGCCGATGCAGGAATCCTCGGAAACAGCGCGATGATCAGGACGACCGCCAGCGCTAGGGAAAGGCCGCTTCCGAGTTTCTTGAATACTTTCCTGTCCCTCATGTTGTCCTCCTTAGTGCACGTCCGGGGGCGGGAACCGTCTCCGACGCGTAAAATATATATGTGCTAATGCACATCATGGCAGAACGCCATGGTAGAAAGGGATCTTCCCCTTCCATCGTGGACTGGTAAAGGTCTTGGACCCTGTCCGGGCACGAACTGCGGTCCGCTGTGCCGGACGGTCCTGTGGGTTCACACACTATCTTGGTTTGATGCTCTACGGGCCAGCTTTCATATTAACTCCTCCCAGATGTTTCAAAGTTACCTCCCGCTGGAGGTCATCGCTGGACGGGGGCCTTTGCCGGCTTCAAAACCGGGGGTCTCGGTTCAGATTCTGATCAACATACCAAGGGTTTTCTGCTTGCTGTCATAGAACGCGGCCTGCCGCCGTACCAAAGTTTTGAACAATAAATGTGATAAAAGTCGTGCTTGACAACCCCACCCGGCCCGTGTTATCTTCATGCCCCGAACCAATTTCGCCGTCAAAACAGGCGGATTCTTGAAAGAAAGGACATTTCTATGCAAGTTCCTCTGCTTCTCAACGAGTACGACATCCACCGCAATCCAGTGGCCGGGGCACACGATCCCGGGATGATGTGGGACCCGGTGTCTCAAAAATACTGGTCGTACTGCACCGATGCATACGGGCCGATTTTGGGGGTCCAGGACGTCATCGGCATCCCGGTGCGGTCCTCCGATGATCTCGTCACCTGGCAGTACCACGGCACGGCGCTCTCCCAAGAGGCGGTGCTCCAGGGCCAGGACAACGGCCCCCAGTTCCAGAAGACCAGAGCGTTCTGGGCTCCCTTTGTGGAGTACGCGGGCGGGGAGTACCGCATGTATTACGCCGCCACCCGGGCCTTTGGCAGCTCGGAGTCCCGGATCTGGCTTGCGGTGGCCTCCCAGCCCCAAGGCCCCTTTGAAAATCGGGGCGTGGTGGCGGACACCTGGGGTACCGATGACACCTACCCCAACGCCATCGATCCGCACATCCTGCGGGACGGGGACCGGGTGTACCTGGTATACGGCTCCTTCTTCGGCGGGATCTTTCTGAAGGAGCTGGACCCTGCCACGGGACTTCCCCTGAACGGGAAGCCCAAGGATCTCGGCACCTGCATCTCCCACAAGTCCGATCCCGTTCTGATCGACGGACCGGAGGGCCCCGCCGCTACTTTCGTACCGGAGACAGGCTACTATTACCTGTTCCAGTCCTACGGCTGGCTGGGGGACACCTACGACATCCGCGTGGGCCGGAGTACCTCCCCTGCCGGGCCCTATCTGGACCGGCGAGGTCGGGATCTCCGGGGTGAGTCCTTAGGCGAGAAGCTGGCCGGGAGCTATCAGTTCCGGGCCAAATCCCCCGCCGTTGGAAACACGGATGCGGGCTGGAGCTGGGGCGGCATCCGGGGACCGGGTCACGGGGTGCCCTTCTTCGATCCCCAACGGAACGCCTGGTTCTTCGTCCACCACATGCGGGACGGGTCCAGGGTGAACCGCAAACGGGAGCGGGACGGGAGGCTGTCCTTCCGCCGGTTCTACATGGCGGTGCGCCCCATGTACTTCGTGGACGGCTGGCCGGTGCTCTCCCCGGAGCCCTTCGGCGGCCAGGACCTTGCGCCCCAGCAGCCAAAGACCGGGGATTGGGAGCTCATCCACTTCGACTACCTGGATGGAAACCAGAGGCGGTCTGAAGTGCAGCACCTCACCGCCAACGATCCCCTCTTCCAGCGCTGTGTGGTACACATGGCGCCGGATCTGGAGAACGGGGGCAGCTGCCTCTGTCTCACCGGCCTGGACCAGGAAGACCAGGCGGTGTGGGGAAAGCTGCTGGCGAAATAGCCGCCTGCCCTCCCCTCAAAATACGTACCAGACAAGCCGCGCGTCTCATCCGAGACGGCGGTTTGTCTTTTTTTGCGGGTCAGTAGTAGAACTTTCGGTGTACCAGCACGTAGGCGTAGATCAGGGAGCTGATCACCGCCAGCACGGCGGAGATGATGATGAGGGTGAGGATCTTCACATGCCAGTAGCTCAGCAGCAGCAGGGAGAAGATCAGGAGCATGGCCAGCCAGTAGAAGAAGAAGAATACCGTGCCGCCCACCCACTGTGCGGTGGTCTTGGCGGTGTCTACGGCGATCTGCTTTTTCGTCATGCCGGCGTAGTAGGAGTTGTGGCGCCTGCGGAAACCAGGCATCTCGTTGAGCTTTCTCCGGCGTTTTTTGGTGATGGGCTCCACTGCGGTGGGTTCATCATCCACCACGTCCACGCCGAACAGGAGCTTTCGCATCTCCGGGCTCATTTCCTCCGGGTTCATTCGTACTTCACTCCCCAGAGGCTGGCGTTCTGTCCCACTACGGAGAAGGTCATGCAGTCGGTGCCGGCCTCATCCTTCATGGCGCAGAGGACACCCTTGTACTCCTTGTTAGAGAGGGTGATGGTGATGAAGTGGGAGTCGGGATCCATGGACCAGGTGCCGTCCTCATCGATCACCTTCACCGTGTGGTCATCGTTCAGGTACATCACGATGGGCTGGGCGATGGTGGCGCTGATGTAGGTCCCCTGGTTCACGTAGAACCAGCGTCCGATCACATCTTCTTCGGTGTAGGTACCCACGGTCTCTCCCTGGGTCTGATAGGGCAGCATGCAGGGCCAGCCGTCCTCGTTCAGCAGGTACTGGTGTACCCTGGGGGAGTGGGTCTCGTTGCCGGCGTCAAACCGGGTGTGATAGACGATGTAGCGCTTGCCATCGTCATCGATGAAGGCGGAGTTGTGGCCGGTGGCCATGTAGCCAACCTTCAGACTGGGCAGCATGTAGTTGCCGGAGAGCTTCAAGCCGTACTGGGAGTTGTCCAGATTGGCGCCCAAATTCATCCCATTCATGTCCACATATGGTCCGTCCGGATTTTCGCTGCGGAAGACGCGGATCTGATACCCGCCCTCCCGGTTCAGGCTGCCGTAGGAGACGTACAGGTAGTAGTACTGGCTCTCTGCATCGTAGAGGATGTAAGGGGCCTCCATGGACTCATGACCGCCGCCCACCAGCTTCTTGCCGAAGTAGGCGTCCACATCATTCTCCGGATCGTCCTCGGGGTGAATCACAAGTCCGGTCTCGGGGTCCAGTTCCAGCAGGAAGATGCCGCCGGACCAGGAGCCATAGACCAGCCAGTCCTTGCCGTCTGCATCGGTGAACCAGGTGGGGTCGATGGCGTTGGGCCACTCTTCAAACTTGTAGCCGCTCTTGCCCTTCACATAACGGGACAGCGCGGTCTCCTCGTCCACGTAGTCCAGCACATCGGTGTACTGGATGGTGTCCGCATCAAAACCGGAGTAGATCAGGGGACCCTGCCAGTCGAAGTTGCCGTCCGGGGTGTCGGAGAAGGCATAGCAGAGGTTGGATGCATTGAACGTGGAGGAGGTGCAGTAGTACATCACGTACTTGCCCAGCTTCTCGTTGTACTTCACATCCGGGGCCCACACGGCATCGCTGCCGGTGGTGGGGATGATGCTCTCTGTGGTGCCGGTATAGGCAAATGCCTCGTCATACTTGTCGTAGATGGCGCCGAAAATCGGGTTGCCGGCGCTGTAGCCGTCAGACATCCTCTCCCAGTGGAACAGGTCGGTGCTCTTGGCAGAGGCCATGTGAGAGCCGTAGATGTAGTAGGTGTCTCCCACTTTCAAGATGGAGGGATCGTGAACGCCTACGCCCTGAGAGGAGATGTTCGCTGTGGGATACGCGCTGATGTCCGCGTTGAAGTCGTAGTCCCGGCCGTCATCTGCAGGGGGTTCCGTGGTCTCCGGTGCCTCAGTTGCCGGCGCCTGGGTGGCGGGTTCCTGGGTGGGCGCAGCCGTGGGGGTGCTGTCCCCTCCGCCGCAGCTCGCCAGAAGCGCCATCAACATGGCCAGAACCAGGACCAGAGAAATGGCTTTTTTCATACCTGAGCTCCTTTCCTATGGAAGATTGTATATTCCTCGAAATTCCGCCGCTTCGCGGAAAGACAGGCGAGAGAGATTACTGCACCGTCTCAACCAGGAAGCTGGCTGCCTGGACGTCCGCCCCATCGCTGAGGGTGAGAGCGCCGCCGGAGAGGGTCAGATATTGGCCCGGGGTGACCACAGACTCGAAGGAGACGCCTTCTCCTGCGAGGCCAGCCACCGTCTTGAAAGTCATGGAATTGCTCTGATAGCCATCCCAGTCCTGGCTCAGATACACGCCCGCCTCGTTTGCAGAGATGTAGAGGCCAGCTTTATTCTGAGAGACGATGGACACGGTGTATGGGTCATCGGGGCTGGCCTTGCCGGCTACGATCACCCACTGGCCATCCAGGTCTGCGGCGTCATCGAAGGTGCCCAGGGCGATGTCCTTGTAGGGGTAGTCATCATCGGCCCCGGAGTTCTTGAAGGGCGCGTGCTGGAGCACTTCCCCGTTGAGGGCGGTGATGGTGGAGGCGGTGCCGAAGGGGCCGGCTGCGGTCTCCTCCATGTGCTGCACATAGCCGTCCTCATCAAACTTGAGTTCCTCGATGCAGGCCACCCGCCGGAAGCCGCTGCCGTGGGGCAGGGAGCCGTTGTGATAGATGAACCAGGTCTTACCCAGGAAGTCCACCACCGCCATGTGGTTGGTGTTGGAGGTGGCGGAGTGCTCCATGATGACCTCCTCGTAGAAGAAGTCATCGTTCATCAGGTCCTCGCCGTCCAGGATGGCGTAGGCCATATCCTCCCGCCAGCCGTGGGCGTAGAAGAGATAGTAATTGCCGTAGTAGTTGCCGTCCTCGTCCTTCTGGCGGTACAGCCAGGGGGCTTCGGTGTAGGAGCTGGGGGTGTGCTTGCTGCGGATATCGGTGCCGAAGAGGATCTGGCCGTCCCCATCGTAGTCCTTCACGGAGACCATGTCCTCGTTCAGCTCGCAGATGTACACCTTGCCGTTGCCCCAGCAGAGGTAGCGGTGCTCCTCCCCGTCCTCATCGGTCTCGATCCAGACGGTGGGGTCGATGTCGTTCCAGCCGGAGGTCTCATCGGTGGTGAAGGAGCCCTTCACAATGGGGGCGCCGATGTCCACGAAGGGGCCGGTGGGGCTGTCTGAGACCGCCACGCCGATGGACTGCTTGCCGGAGTCCGTGGTGTCCCAGGAGCAGGTGTACAGGTAGTACATGTCCTTGCCCTCCGCCTCGCTGTAGTGGCGGGCGCACTGGGAGGCCCAGGCGGCGTCCTTGGTGCCCCAGGAGACGTCTGCCATGCTGAGGGCCACGCCCTCATAGGTCCAGTTCTGCAGGTCTTTCGTGGAGTAGCAGAGGTACTCCGGAATGTTGTATGCCTCGTTGGTGGCCACATCATGGCCCACATACAGGTACAGGGTGTCGTCCACCACCAGGGCCGCGGGGTCGCCGCCGTAGGTCAGGTTGCCATCGCCGTCAAAGCCCACCAGGGGGTTGGTCTCGGCGCTGATCTCCAGCTCCACCGGGGCGGGCGCCGCAGGGGTCTCCTCCGGTGCCGGCGGCTCGGACTGCTCACTGGGGGCTTCCGTGGGGGTGACGTCCTCCGTGGCCTCCGGCGTGGGGGTGGCGCCGCCCTCCGAGCCTCCGCCGCAGGCCGCCAGGGAGAGCATCAATGCCAGTGCAAGAACAAGGGTCAACCATTTTTTCATTCTATTTGCTCCTCCTATCGATCTCTGGTGAAATCCCAAACTCTCTGTCTCAAGGGGATGCGTAGATGATCTGTTTTCTGCTCCTGTGTACCGCGGTACGTACGCCCTACCGCTTCAGATTCCAGGCCAGGTCGTTGAGGAAGAGCTCCTTCTCGATGCCATCGGGGGTGGAGTCCTTGGTGATGTGGACGAACTCGATGTCCATCATCCGGGCCCAGTCCTTCATCATCTCAGCGGTGACATCGTAGCTGAGCACGGTGTGGTGGGCTCCGCCGGCGGTGATCCAGCACTCCACGCCGGTGGTGAGGTCCGGCATGGCCTGCCACATGACCCGGGCCACCGGCAGGTTGGGCATGGGCATGATGGGCTTGACGCAGTGGATGTCCTGGACAATGAGGCGGAGCCGTCCGCCCACATCGATGAGGGAGGCCACGATGGCATCGCCCTCTTTGCCCTCGAACACCAGTCTCGCGGGATCCTTCTCGTTCATGCCGATGCCCAGGTGGTGGGTCTCGATCCGGGGCTTGCCGGCCGCCACAGAGGGGCAGACCTCCAGCATGTGGGCGCCCAGGGAGTACTCCTGGCCCTCCACCAGGTGATAGGTGTAGTCCTCCATAAAGGCGGAGGCGCCGTTGCCGCCCTCGCCCATGGCTTTCATAATGGCGGTCATGGCGGAGACCTTCCAGTCGCCCTCGCCGCCGTAGCCGTAGCCCTGGGCCATCAGGTGCTGGGAGGCCAGGCCGGGCAGCTGCTCCATGCCGTAGAGGTCCTGGAAGGTGTTGGAGAAGGCCTTGCAGCCCTCGGCGTCCAGCATCTTCTTCATGGCGATCTCTTCCCGGGCCTGATAGCGGATGGTGGCGATGTTGTCCGTGGCGATGTCGTAGTTGGCCTCATAGATGGCCATCAGCTCGTCTACCTCGGCCTCCGAGACCGCGTTCATCTCTTTCACCAGGTCGCCCACGGCCCAGGTGTTCACCTGCCAGCCGAGCTTGGCCTGGACTTCCACCTTGTCGCCCTCGGTGACGGCCACTTCCCGCATGTTGTCCCCGAAGCGCATGACCTTCAGGTGGCGGGACACGTCTACGCCCACAGCGGCCTTCATCCAGTCTGCCAGCCGCTTCTGGACCTTGGCGTCCTCCCAGTACCCCGCGATGACCTTTCTCGGCATGCGCAGGCGGGCGCCGATGAAGCCGTGCTCCCGGTCGCCGTGGGCGGCCTGGTTCAGGTTCATGAAGTCCATGTCGATCTCCTCGTTGGGGATCTCCCGGTTGTACTGGGTGGCCAGGTGGCACCAGGGCTTCTGGAGCTTGGTCAGGCCGTTGATCCACATCTTGCTGGGGGAGAAGGTGTGGCACCAGGTGACGATGCCGGCGCAGTCATTGCTGTAGTTGGCCTCGCGAATCACATCCTCGATGCCCTGGCAGGTGACGCCGATGGTCTTGAACACCAGGGGGTGGGGGAGAACGGCGCTGAGCTTCTCGGCCATCTCCTTCGCCCGGGCCTCTACGGTCTCAAGGACTTCGGGGCCATAGAGGAACTGAGAGCCTACTACAAACCAGAATTCATGTTTTCCCATATGTATCGTACTCCTCTGCAATGATTGCGCTGCTGCATGCCCTTTGTCCAAAGGATTTCCAGGGCATCGGCACGCAGAATGGTCACCAAAAGGGCGCTGTCTGAAAACTGCACAAGTGACAGGAACCCGACAGATAACATTAGATATCCTGAAACATTATGGTGTTTTTTGGATTGGTATTAAGATGGAAGTGCTTTTCCAGCACTCTTTGAGCGTATTCTACAAATCCCAGGGCCGTATTGAAAGCAATTTGATGCTTAATAATGGACATCTGTTGTCCGAAAGACAATTTTTTGCGCTTTCTGATTTCCAACATTCTTGGAAATTCTACCTGACTCCTTCCCAACTTTATCCCATACGAATTTCCAATAATTGTGGATTTACTCTTTCCTTCAGTTTTCTTGTATCGTCCACATTCTCAATTTTTCTTTTCCAAAAAGTCCGTTTTTCCCATGTTTTTTGCGATAATCTGAACTTTTTGGCCCGCATGATACCCGGAAAGAATCACCCAGTTCAACCCTGCTTTGGGAATTTACCCCTGGCGATTCCTGGCTCTCGCAGCCTCGGCGGGGAGATCGTGCTGTCTCAATGTGGCAGTTATTGTTTGTGCATTTTGCCGAAACCGTTTCAGAATGCCGATTTTCTCTATTTTTCCGAACTTTCTTTTCCGAAACCAGGCAAGAAACGGCATTTTTTGCTTCTGTGGAAATGCCTGTTTTCCCCCAGTTTTGCCCTCTTTTTGACGCCCTTTTTCCCGGTTTTCCCCGCCAGGCAGCCCACTTTTGTGCTCACATTTCCACAAATTCCCACCCAGACGGGATATGCCTCAAAATGGACATCTGTTGCCGCAGGGCAAAAATTGGCCCTTCCACCGGCCACATCCAGGAACATGCAGCACTCTGCCGGGCAACAGATGACCACCAGGCCACCAACAGACCACCATCGGGCCGCTCTCCACCGGATCCCCAAAACCAAGAACGTAGCGGGAACAGCCCATCATACCCCAGCCGGCAGCAGCGCAAAAGGCGGCGGTCCGGATCAGGCCGAAACCGCCGCCTAAGTGCCGTTTTCCCATTTCGCCAGGCAGACCCTCTCTCCGAAGAACAGCAGGGATAGCGTACAGGCATACCCGCCATCCATGTCTCTCCCAGTGTGCGCACCCCCCTGCAGACAAAAAAACGCCCCCGGAAGGCGTACATGCGCCTTCCGGGGGCATCTTCGTTGTGTGGTCTAGTGTGTGCCAGGTACAGACACGGTCCGCCTCCCTGCCCGCAGCCGCCAGCAGAACAAACCGCAGGATACAACAGGCGATCTGGGGGCAAAGGGTACTGCGTGGGAAGTCTGATCTGGCGGCGTGCAACGTTGTTTTGCTGCACGATGGGAAGGGTGAATTGGCGCCTCCGATCGGGCTGGTGCGGCCAGGATAGCATGTAAACAGCCTAGCAGTTTGGTGGGTTAGTGTAAACACCGCGCTTTACACTGCCGCTCAGGATTTACACCTTTATATATAAGGTAGCAGGCCCGGGAGATGCGGCATTCCGCCAGGTGAGGCGCCCCGCGCTCTGGACACGGTGCCGCACAGGAGCAGCGCTCTGCCGCGAACGTTCCAGACGCCGGGTCCCCCGCAGGAGGCAGGCTGGGGGACGGTAACAAACGCATAACCACAAGGTACGGTACGCTGCCTCACCTGCCCGCCTCCCTACCTTTATATATAAGGAGGTCCAGGCGCAGGGATCTCGGTATCGGGTTTACCCTTCTCCAGATCAAGGATATCAGCGCTGTCCTCTGGAAAAAGCCTGAAGATTCTTTCCAGCAGCGCTCCCCTGTCTGCAGTGTCACGGCGTCCGGCCTCGTCATCGCGCAAGGCCGTCCTGCAGCGTCTGCCGGCGGGTGGGAGGCGCTTTACACGCCCCTCCCCCACCCTATATATACTGGTATCCCAGTGCACACCGGCTTTACACCGCAGTAAACCGCCGGCGGTGCGCTCAGCGCTCGCAGAGCCAGTACGCCACGCTGTACGGGGGCAGCTCGCTGCCGCCGCCGAAGTCGTGCATGGCGCCGGTGAGAAGGTCCACCGCCCTGCCGCAGCCGGCATCGAAGTGGGCGGTGTAGGGTTTGTCGTCCGCGTTCACCGCCACCAGCACCCGCTGGCTGTCTGTCCGCCGCTGGAAGATGGTCTGGCGGTTGGTGAGTACCAGGTCTTTGAAGTCCCCGTAGCAGAGGGCATCGCTCTCCCGGTGGGCCTTGGCCATGGCGGCGATCCGGTCCGTGAGGCCATTCCACTGAGGGGCGTCAAAGGAGGGGCGGAGGGCGGCGTCTCCCTGGTGTTTGTCCGCCTGGGCGCCCCACTCACTGCCGTAGTAGAGGCAGGGGATGCCGGGCATGCCGTAGAGCAGGCCGTACAGCAGGGGCAGATGGGCGGGGTTGCGGAGGATAGAGGCCGCCCGGGTGACGTCGTGGTTATCTGCAAAGCACATCAGGTGCTTGCCCCGGTAGAGGCACCAGGGCTCGCTGCCGAACTGCCGCTTCAGGCTGTGCACCAGCTCGAAGAGGTTGTTGTCGTTGAGGCTGGACCAGAGGCCCTTGTAGCACTCATAGTTGGTGCAGCTGTGGAGAAGGTCGTTCTGCACCCAGCGGTTGTAGTCCCCGTGGAGGGTCTCCCCCACCAGGAAGAACTCCGGCTTTACCCCGTTGGCGAAGTCCCGGAGTCTCCGGAGAAAGTCCGGCTCCAGGCAGTACGCCACGTCCAGCCGAAGGCCGTCGATGTCGAACTGCTCCACCCAGAAGCGGATGCAGTCCAGGAGGTAGTCCACCACCGCGGGGTTGCGGAGGTTCAGCTTGACGAGCTCGAAGTGGCCCTCCCAGCCCTCATACCAGAAGCCATCGTTGTAGTTGGAGTTGCCATCGAAGGAGATGTGGAACCAGTCCTTGTAGGGGGAGTCCCAGCGCCTTTGCTGGACGTCCCGGAAGGCCCAGAAGCCACGGCCCACATGGTTGAACACACCGTCCAGCACCACTTTGATCCCGTGCTCGTGGAGAGTGCGGCAGACGGCGGCAAAGTCCTCGTTGGTGCCCAGGCGGGGGTCCAGGCGGCGGTAGTCCCGGGTGTCGTACCCGTGGCAGTCGCTGTCCCAGACAGGCCCCAGATAGAGTGCATTCGCCAGTTTGGCGATGTGTCCGGCCCAGTCCGCCACCTTGCCGATGCGGTTTACGGGGGCGGGGTTGTCGTTGTAGGGCGGGGCTCCGCAGAACCCCAGTGGGTAGATTTGATAGAATGTGCTGCGTTCAGCCCACATAGAGGGACACTCCTTTGTCTTGCGAGAATTGCGCCCCGCCGGTGCTGCGTCACCGGCGGAGGCGGTCTCGGGGCAGGGGTCTCCCCTTTCCCAGAACCGCAGGGCCTATCTTAGCACAATTTCGGTCATTCTGCAAGCAAAACCAGTGATAATGACGTCAAAAAGGGAAACATTGCACACCCCAGTATGAAAAGACAGGAACACAAATCCTTGGACAATTACGATTTTTTCTTGCCAATTGTACCGTTTTCCGCTATAATCCGAGGGAAAACAACAAGACGAGGAGGAACGCTCCATGATACAGCCGGATCAGGTCTACGCCGCCGCCAGTGAGCGGGAGGATGAGTTCGGCCGCTTTCGGGTCTTTCTGAAGGCCCACGCAGACCCCGATGAGTTCGATGCCCAGTGCAAGCGGCTCCACGAGAAGTTCTTCGCCGAGATGGACTGCTCCAAGTGCCGCAACTGCTGCACCAAGATCACCGCCAACTTCGGCCCGGGAGACGTCCACGATGCCGCAGAGCACCTGCACATCACGCCGGAGGAGCTGGCAGACCAGTACCTTCTGGAGACGGACATGGGGTACAAGAACACCATGCCCTGCAAGTTCTTGGACAAGGACAACCAGTGCATCCTGGGAGAGGACAGGCCGGAGGAGTGCAAGGGCTATCCGTACACAGACCGGCCGGAGCGGCTTTTCAGCCTGTACGGCATGCTGGACGCCGCCTTCTACTGCCCCGTGGTGTACGAGATTCTGAACCATCTCATGATCATGTACAACTTCCACGGATACCAGCGGCACCGCCAGAACCGGAACCACCGCCGGCATCGCCGCTGAGAGGGATGGTGCACGTCTATGGCAATCCAGATCCCGTTTGTAAACGCCGGCGGCATCCCATTGGTCCGGGCAACCGTTGCCGGGGAGACCGGCTGGCTGGTCTTTGATACCGGCGCCATGGGCACCGCCCTGCACCAGAAGCACTTCCCGGACCTCACCGGCACATCTCATGAAGCCGCCCGCTTTGACGGCTCTCTCCAGGCCACCACGGTGGAGGAGTCGGAGGTAGACGCCATTCAAATCGGGGACGCCCTCTTCCAGCGCCCCACGGTATACCGGATGGATTTTACCTATGTGGAGCAGGGTCTCGCCGAGGTGATGCCGGAGGGCAAACTGCTAGGCTCCCTCGGCTTTGATCTTCTCCGCCAGCACCGCATTCTCATGGATTACAAGGCCTCGGTGATCACCCTGGACCCAGAGGAGACCCCGGAAGACGCCACCGCCGTGCCTCTGGAGATGGGCCGCCTGGCCACGGTGCAGGTCTCCCTCCAGGGACAGGAGCACCCCTTTGTGCTGGACTCCGGGGCCAGCGTCTGCCTTCTGTCCTCCGCGCTCCAGGGGGAGGTGTCGGGAGAGCCAATGCCGGACAATCCCGGGCTGCTTCTGGTGCAGCTCACCGTCTCCGGAAGGGCCTATGAGAACGTCCCCGCCCTCTTCTCGGACCTCTCCCAGCTCCAGGTAAAGGCAGACGGCATCATCGGGTACCCGCTGCTCTCCGCCCAGAGGACGCTGCTGGACTTCCCGGCGGGGAAGCTGTACCTGTGCCTGGAGTACCTATAGCCCATCGCCTCGCCGCTCGTCACCCGGCCGGCCAAAAACTTCCTCCCGCCGGGAAAAAGCGATTGCAGACGGGGAGGCACTGTAGTATACTGAAGCGCAGATCGCACAAGCAAGGAGGGGCTTATCCCTATGAAAGTATTGCTGTTCAACGGCAGTCCCCACCCTCACGGGAACACCGCCATCGCCCTGGAGGAGATGGGCCGCATCTTCGCCTCCAACGATGTGGACTATGAGATCATCCAGGTGGGCAACCAGAACATCCGGGGCTGCGTGGCCTGCGGACACTGCTATACCACCGGCACCTGCGCCATCCAGGACCTGGTGAATGAGGTCCTGCCCAAGTTCGAGGCGGCAGACGGCATCGTGGTGGGGAGCCCGGTGTACTACGCCTCCGCCAACGGCACCTTGATCTCCTTCCTGGACCGGCTCTTCTACGCCAAGTCCTTCGACACCCGCATGAAGGTGGGCGCCAGCGTGGCGGTGGCCCGGAGAGGCGGCTGCTCCGCCACCTTCGATGAGCTCAACAAGTACTTCACCATCTCCGGCATGCCGGTGGCCTCCAGCCAGTACTGGAACAGCGTCCACGGAAGGCTGCCGGGCGAGGCGGAGCAGGACGGCGAGGGCCTGCAGACCATGCGCACCCTGGCCCGGAACATGGTCTTCCTGATGAAGAGCATCGCCCTGGGCAAAGAGGCATATGGACTGCCGGAGAAGGAGCCGCCCATCTCCACCCATTTCATCCACTGAGGAAAGGGGGTCTACGCCATGCGCGTACTGGTGGTAGTAGACATGCAGAAGGACTTTGTGGACGGCGCCCTGGGCACGAATGAGGCCCAGGCCATCGTCCCCGCCGTGGTGGAGAAGATCCGCGCCTTTGAGGGCCTGATCTGCGCCACCATGGACACCCACGGAGAGGCATATGCCAGCACCCAGGAGGGCCGGAACCTGCCGGTGCCCCACTGCATCGATGGCACCCCGGGCTGGGAGATGGCCGATCCGGTCTTCGAGGCCCTGGACGGCCGGGCGGACTGGCAGGGCACCCTCTTTCGCAAGCCGGCGTTCGGCTCCGTGGAACTGATGCGGTACCTCGCCGAGTACAACGAGAAGGACCCCATCCAGGAGATCACCCTCATCGGGCTCTGCACGGACATCTGCGTCATCTCCAACGCCATGCTGCTGAAGGCCGCCCTGCCGGAGGTGCCCATCACCGTAGACGCGGCCTGCTGCGCGGGCGTCACGCCGGAGAGCCACAAAAACGCCCTGGCCGCCATGAAAATGTGCCAGATCCGCATCGAAAACGAGGCATAAGGGGAGAACGACATGGAAAATCACATCTTTAACAACAGTCACATCCTGGCATGGCTGCAGTACTACGCAGACAACATGCACATCGACCTGGAGCGGGTCCGCCTGCTGGACATCACCCGCAAGAACAAGAACCTGATCCCCATGGTGGAGTCCCACCACGCGGTGCTGGTCTTCACCGAGGCCGGCCACCCGGACATCTTCTACCGCATGTGGAATGCGGGCCTCGGAGACTGCGAGGTCTGGTACAACGAGGGCTCCGATCCGGTGGGTCCCATCCTCCACTCCCCGGTGCGGGAGATGATCAACCGGGGCATCAACGCCAGCGCCGCCATGCTGATTTTGAACCCCAACGCCCGGTCCACCTATAAGATCGGCATGCGCAACTCGGACTTCATCCGGGGCACCGTCCGCTACGTGGGCAGCGAGATCCGGGCCGTGATCCTGAACAAGATGCACCTGGGGTCCCAGGACACGGTGTGCATCATCAGCGGCGCCAGCATCGCCGTGGAGTCCGCCATGGTGGCCCCGGAGGGGACCGTCATCGCGGTGGAGTACAGCCAGCAGGACCGCCGCACCGTGGAGGAGAACGCGGAGAAGTTCGGCCTCAACAACATCACCGTGATAGACAAGGTGTCTGAGGAGACCATGAAGGGCCTTCCCATTCCGTCTCTCACCTTCCTCGTGGCATCTGCCAGCATGGAGCAGGAGATCGAGTGCCTCCGCAAGCTGAACCCCCAGATGGAGATCGTGATCTACACCCTGGACTTCCGCTGCGCCGCCTCCCTGCCGGAGCTTTTGGAGAAGTACGGCTTCCGGGAGACGGAGGTGATCCAGATCAGCGTGTCCAAGCTGAACCCGGGCAAGAACACCTTCGACACCGAGCCCGCGCCCTGGATTGTGTCCGGCACTCCCTGACACATGTGCGTCCCTCCGAAACACTTCCGGTAAAATCCGCCGCGATTTGTGAAATGTGGCTGTTGACTTTGCCCGTCTCATTTTATATACTACCGCCCAAGTTCAGACCCCTGCAAAAACAGTGATGGAGACAGTAGGGCCCGTCAAGGATTCAGAGAGCCGGCAGCTGGTGGAAAGCCGGTATCCAGAGACCTGCCTGAAGATCACTCCGGAGTTTCAGCCCAAAACGCGCAATGAGGCGGAGTAGACGCTGACGGCTTCCCCCGTTACCGGGAGTGCGTATGTTGGTACGCAGGTTTTGGGTGGTATAACGGCTGTCTATTCATGGCGTCCGTCCCTGACCGGGGGCGGACGCTTTTTCTTTTCGGAGAGGACTGAGTATAATGGAAAAAACCATGACCGAGATTCGCTGGCACGGCCGGGGCGGACAGGGCACCAAGACCGCCTGCCTGCTGCTGGCGGACGCGGCCTTCGCCTCGGACAAGTACGTCCAGGGCTTCCCGGAGTACGGACCGGAACGGATGGGCGCCCCCATCACCGCATACAACCGCATCAGCGATGTGCCCTGTTCCATCCACTCCTTCATCTATCAGCCGGACTACGTGGTAGTGGTGGACGAGTCTCTGCTGTCCTCCGTGGACGTCACCGCCGGGCTGAATCCAGAGGGCGGCATCGTCATCAACACGCCCCGGGCCCCCTATGAGATGCGCCGGTTCCTCCGGGGCTATCCCGGGCGGGTGTGGACCATCGATGCCCGCCGGATCAGCGAGGAGCTGCTGGGCGGCTACTTCCCCAACACGCCTATGCTGGCCGCCATCGTCAAGGTGAGCGGCATTCTGGACCCGGACCGCTTCATCCACGACATGGAGGCCTCCTTCCACCACAAGTTCGCCACCAAGCCCCAGGTCATCGAGGGCAATATGAAGTGCCTGATCCGTTCCATGCAGGAGGTACAAGCAGAATGAGCATCATCCACGCGAAAGACATCAATGAGAAGACCCCCTGGCAGGGTCTCACCCCCGGCGGAGAGATCTACGAGGGCGGCACCTCCAAGCTCACCCTCACCGGCCAGTGGCGGGTAAACCGTCCCACCTGGAACTCCGCCCTGTGCCGTCAGTGCCTGCTGTGCGCCCCCTTCTGCCCGGACTCCTCCATTCCCGTCAAGGAGGGCAAGCGGCTGGACTTCGACCTGGACCACTGCAAGGGCTGCGGCATCTGCGCCAAAGTCTGCCCCTTTAAAGCCATCCGTATGGAACAGGAGGTGCACCAATGAGCATCCGTGAGCGCCTGTCCGGCAACGAGGCCGTGGCCTACGCCATGCGCCAGATCAACCCGGACGTCTTTGCCGCCTTCCCCATCACGCCGTCTACGGAGATTCCCCAGTACTTCGCCCAGTATGTGGCCAACGGCCAGGTGGACACCGAGTACGTCACGGTGGAGTCTGAGCACTCCTCCATGTCCACCTGCATCGGCGCGTCCGCAGCCGGCTGCCGTGCCGTGACCGCCACGTCTTCCGCCGGTCTTGCCTTCATGTATGAGGTCCTCTATGTGGCCGCCTCCAGCCGGCTGCCCATCACCCTGGCCTGCGTGAACCGCACCCTCACCGGCCCCATCAACATCAACAACGACCACTCGGACTCCATGGGCGCCCGGGACTCCGGCTGGATCCAGATCTACGCCGAGAACAACCAGGAGGCCTACGACAACTACCTCCAGGCCATGCGCATCTCCGAGACCCCGGATGTCCGCCTGCCCATCATGGTGTGCCAGGACGGCTTCATCACCTCCCACGCCGTGGAGAACATCCTGCTGGAAGAGGACGCCGCGGTGAAGGCCTTCGTTGGGGAGTATCACCCGGAGCACGCCCTCATGGGCCGGGATCACCCCCTGGCCGTGGGTCCTTACGACAACTCCCCCTACTGCATGGAGCACAAAGTGCAGCAGGCCGAGGCCATGAAGAACGCCAAGCGGGCCATTCTGGACGTGGCGGCGGACTTTGAGAAGACCTTCGGCCGCAAGTACGGCTTCTTTGAGGAGTACCGCATGGAGGACGCCGAGGTGGCCCTGGTGCTCATCGGCTCCACCGCCGGCACCGCCAAGGCCTGCATAGACAGCCTCCGCAACCAGGGGATCAAGGCCGGCCTCGTGAAAGTCCGGGTCTTCCGCCCCTTCCCCTTCGAGGAGATCGCCGCCGCCCTGTCCCATGTGAAGGCCGTGGCCGTGATGGACAAGAGCGAAGGCTACTCCGCAGCCGGCGGCCCCCTCTTTGCAGAGGTGCGCTCCGCCTGCTATGATCTGCCCAATCCCCCCAAGATGATCGATGTGGTGTACGGCCTGGCCGGCCGGGACTGCGCGGTGCAGGACGTGGAGCGGGTGTACCGCTATCTTCTGAAAATCGTTGAGACTGGCGAGGTTGGCCCGCGCTACATCCACATGGGCCAGCGCAGCGCCAGAGAGGAGGTCCTGGGCAATGGCCTATAATCACAAGGTAGAACTGTCCAAACCGGAGCGGTTTGCCCCGGGACAGCGGCTGTGTGCCGGCTGCGGCGCCGGCATCGCCTGCCGGGCCATCATGCGGGCCCTGGACGAGGGGGACAAGGCCGTGGTGTGCAATGCCACCGGCTGTCTGGAGGTCTCCTCCTTCACCTATCCCTGCACCTCCTGGGAGGATTCGTACATCCACGCGGCCTTTGAGAACGCCCCCGCCGTGTGCGGCGGCGTGGAGGCGGCGTACAACGTGCTCCGCCGCAAGGGCCAGCTGGACGAGACATACAAGTTCATCTGCATCGGCGGAGACGGCGGCACCTACGACATCGGCTTCCAGTCCCTGTCCGGCGCCATGGAGCGGGGCCACGACATGGTGTACTTCTGCTACGACAACGAGGCGTACATGAACACCGGCATCCAGCGCTCCTCCTCCACTCCGCGCTTTGCCAATGCCACCACCACTCCTGTGGGCTCGGTGTCCACCGGCAAGAAGCAGGACAAGAAGGACCTCACCGCCATCATGGCAGCCCACCACATCCCCTATGTGGCACAGACCACCTTCCTGGGCAACTTCAAGGACCTGCACGAGAAGGCCCACCGCGCCATCTACACCCCGGGTCCCGCCTTTGTGAACGTGATGGCCCCCTGCCCCAGAGGCTGGCAGTATCCCGCGGAGCTGCTGCCCCAGATCTGCAAGATGGCCGTGGAGACCTGCGTCTGGCCCCTCTACGAGGTGGTGGAGGGCAGATGGATCCTGAACTACGTGCCCAAGAAGAAGCTGCCGGTGGAGGAGTTCTTGAAGCTCCAGGGCCGGTTCAAGCACTGCTTCAAGCCCGGCAACGAGTGGACCATCGAATCCGCCCAGAAGTACGTGGACGAGAAGTGGGAGCAGCTTCAGGAGCGCTGCGCCTCCAACTGAGTTATCCCCATCCCGCATCCCCCGCCGCCCGGCGGGGGATGCTTTTTGCCGCGCTTGCAACGGCAGCCGGTCTGTGGTACCATAGGCCAGACCATTCCCCGAAAGGAGCCCTGCACATGCCCCGCACTGAACAAGAGAAGTCCCTCCGCCCCGGCGGCCCCTTCCCCATCCAGCTGCTCTTCCGCAACAAGGTCCCCCAGCCGGACCAGAGACAGGCCCTGGCAGTCCTCACAGAGCACATCGGCGCGGTGGAGGCAGCCGGCCGGGATGCAGGCGCCGTGTCCTTCCTGGCCAAAGACCATGTGGCCCAGTTCCAGGACGAGTCCGCCCCGGTGGTGCTCTCTTTCACATCCTGCGTGCCCTTCTTCGGGGAAATGCTGGATGCCTTCGTCCGGGCCAATATGTGGGACTGCCCGGACCGGGATGTACTTCTCCAGGAGTGCCGCTGGCAGGTGGTAGCGGGAGACGCCCTGGCCGGCGGACTGCCTGCCATCCAACGGGCGGAGCTGGACATGGACTGGCTCATGGCGCTGCTGGAGCTCTTCCCCTCTTGCGGGGCGGTGTACTTTCCCTCCGCAGGCAAGCTCTTTCGCCCGGAGCAGATCTGCAGTGCCCCCTTCACCGGCATCCAGCGTTTTCTCCACTTCGGGATGAACGTGCGGATGTTCCAGATGCCGGACGGAGACAGCGTGATCACCGATACCCTGGGCCTCCAGGTGCTGAACCTCCCGAACCTCCAGTACCACTATCGTGGCCTTCCCCCGAGCTGGGTGGCCGCCCACGCGTACACCATGGCCTCCATGCTGCTCCAAAACGGGGACGACTTCGAGGACGGGGACACGGTGGACGGCATGGAAAACGGACAGCTCTCCGATGCAGTGGAGTGGGAGTGCCGGCGGGAGGTGGCCATTCTTCAGCCCAAGCGCACCGTGCTGGACATCGCAGCGGGCCAATATGCCGCGCCTCGGCAGCAGGCACAGCAGACACCTCAGACAGGCCAGCCCTGAAAAACACAAGAGCGGTACCCCCCCCCGGACCCCCGGAAGAACCGCTCTTTGCTGTGTGCTGTTTGATTTCGCCGTCTCAGTCTATGGAGACCAGCTCGTAGGCGCGGCTGCCGAGGCCCAGGGCCTCCGCCGCATCCAGGATGATGGTGCCGTGGCGGGACTCGATCCGCTGGATGAGGGCCGCCTTGCCGGGGTCCTCAGACTGGTACACCAGGTCCACGCAGGCCTGGTCCAGAGCCAGGGGGTCCAGGGAGGCCAGGGCCCCGATGTCCGCCATGGCGGGGTCCTCTGCCACGTTGCAGCAGTCGCAGTCCACGGAGAGGTTGGCCATCACGTTGAGATAGGCCAGCTTGCCCGGGAAGTAGTCCATGACGGCCCGGTCTGCGTCCGCCATGGACTCCAGGAAGCTGTCATGGTCGGCGGTCATGAGGGCATCGAAGCCCTGCACGTCGGTGCCGCTCACATGGATGTGGTGTTTGCCCCGGGAGGAGGCCAGGCCGATGGACATGTTCTTCAGCGCCCCGCCAAAGCCGCCCATGGGGTGTCCCTTGAAGTGGGAGAGGATAAAGAGGCTGTCGTAGTTGGCGATGTGGCTGCCCACAAAGTCCTCCTTGAGGTGCTTGCCGCCCCGCACGGGAAGGGCGATGTCCCCCTCCTCGTCCAGGATGTCCACCGGGGCGCAGGCGGTCCAGCCGTGGGCCTCCATGGTCTTCCAATGGGCGGCAGTGGTGTCCCGGGTGCCTGCATAGGCGGTGTTGCACTCCACGATGGCGCAGCCCGCGTGATGGATCAGCGGCCCCAGCAGCTCCGGCCGCAGGAAGTTCTGATTTCCGGTCTCCCCGGAGTGGATCTTCACCCCGGTCTTGCCCGGGAGATTCGCCTGCAGGGTGTCATAGAGGCGGATGAGCCCCTCCGATGAGATGTCCCGGGTGAAATATACTTTGGATGACAAATTGCATTCCCCTGTCTGCCGTATCGGCTTTGATGTCCCTATTCTACCGGTTTTCAGGGACTCCGTCAAGGGGAATTCCGGCGAAAGCTGCAGGCCGGATCGGGGTCGCGGGGATGGGAGGCACCGGGTCCTCCGGCACCCAGACGCTCACCTTGCCGCCGTTTACCGGGAATTCCGCCGAGCCAGTCTCATCCAGCACCAGCCGCCCCGGGCAGTTCCCGGTGCAGTCCCAAAACCGCTCCCCGGCGTGGTCTGTGCCAAGGCACATCAGCAGGGCGCCGCTCTCCCCGTTGGAGAGGACCACCGCCATGCCGGAGCCTGGGATCTCGGGGACGCCGGCTCTGGTCCAGCCTATCATATCCGGCCGCTCTATGTACGAGGTCTCCCGGCCCCAGGCGTACCGCTGGCGGGCGCGGAGCATGGCCTCCAGGCCCGGCACCGGCGGGATATTGTCGTGGGGAATGCCGTAGAGGTCCCCGTAGAAGACGCAGGGGGTGCCCGCCTCCCGGAGGAGGATGAGGGCATAGGCCAGGGGCTTGAACCACCCCTGTACCCAGGACTGGAGGGCCTGTCCCGGCTGGGTGTCGTGGTTGTCCACGAACGTGGCGGCGCATTCCGGCCGGCGGGCGACCAGGGTGTCCTGGAGGAGGGTGCGGAGGTCGAAATTGCGGCCCGCCTCACTTGCCTGGAAGAGGTGCATGTGCAGGGGCACATCGAAGAGGGACATCACCTGTCCGGAGCGGTCTAGAAAGCTGCAGAGGGTGTCCACATCCGGGTTCCAGTACTCCCCCACCGCCGGCAGTTCCCGTCCGGTGTCCTGCCGGAGCTTGGTGAGCCAGTGGGTGAAGAAGGAGAAGCTGATGTGCTTCACCGCGTCCAGGCGGAACCCGTCCACCCCGGTGAAGTCCAGATACCAGCGGCCCCACCGGTCCAGTTCCCGGATCACCTCCGGGCTGGACATGTCCAGGTTGGCCCCCATGAGGTAGTCGAAATTGCCGTTCTCCTTGTCCACCTTCCGCGCCCAGTTCTTATCGGCAAAGCGGAACACGGCGCTGCGGTCCTGGGACTCATCCCAGTCCACGCCGCTGAAGTGAGTCCAGTTCCACTGGAAGTCTGAATACTTCCCCTTGCGGCCGGGGAAGGTAAAGCGGGTCCAAGCCTGGATGCTGGTCTCCTCCAGGGACTGGGTGCGGTCCTGGCTGTCTGAGCGCACCGCCTCCACGGTCTCGGTGGCGTCTGCCCCCATGCGGTGGTTCAGCACGATGTCCGCCAGCACCTGCAGGCCGGCGGACTGGAGGGCCCGGATGGCCGCCAGGTACTGGTCCTTGGTGCCGTATTTGGTGGGCACACTGCCCTTTTGATCAAACTCCCCCAGGTCGTACTGGTCATAGACGCCGTAGCCCACATCGTGGATGCCGGCCTGTCCCTTGTACGCCGGCGGCAGCCAGATGTCTGTGAAGCCCAGGTCAGCGAGGTGCTGCGCCTCCGCTGCGGTCTTATTCCAGAACTGGCCATCGTCCGGCAGGTACCACTCGAAGTCCTGGAGGATGGTTCTCTGTTTCATGGTTTTCTCCCTGTCCGTCCCGGGCCCAGGTGGCAGCCTGTCTAACGTGGAAGCAAGGGCGTCTGTACCCAGGGGACTGTGCGGAAAGCCGGGTCCGATGCCTTGCAGAGTGCTGCCATCGGGGCTTTCGTATGTTCCAATCGGCTGGTTCATCCCAGCGGCCCCGGATTGTACCAGGGCGATTTTCCCCTGTCTACCAGCATTTTGCACGATTTTCCCGGGCACCCCGGCCAAATTCCGGCCGCTTTCCTGCACGATTTTTGGGAATCGCAGCTTTTCCCAAGAACGCGGATGCGGCAGAATGTTGCTTTAAGTCTGTGTTTCCGACAGTTCTCAGAACTTTTCGGCCATTTTCTGGCGTTTCTCACAAGCTGGACGCAAAAAAGCGGGGATTTGGACCCCAAAATCCGACCCAAACTCCCCTTCCGGGCCTGCAAAGGCCCCCTTTCGGCTGGCGAGGGACACCAGTTTTTCCGATGGGAAAGGCGCAACACTGCCTTGAAGCGTCCCACCAGCTTGCTTCCCCAGCTGAAACACCCCATGCCCGTCTACATTGTCCTAATCCCCGTTTTCTTGTTCTATTTCCTGCGAGCGGCCCCACTCTCGCATTCCGAAAATCCATTTCACACATGTTTTTCAGAGAGCGAACGCCGAGCGTTGGATGGCAGGAGATCGTTGACCGGGAAAGAGCTGTCCTTGTGTCACGGACATTCCAGAAGTGCTATAGCGATTTTCTCGGTGATTGACTGGGGAGTGTCTTTATACGGAGGACAGTTGAGCAAAAAGAGAGGGCGTGCCGTGACGGCACGCCCACAGTTTGACCTGCTAGGAATCCCTTATGCCGGGGAGAAGTTGTTCTTGCGGCAAAAGTCCAGAATCGCCTCTTCGCTTTGCTGGAAAATCTGAGCAACCACAGGGACACTGACGCCCGCTTTCAGCGTTGCAAGGATATTGCGGTTGCGCTCGCGCTCCTCTCCCATCTCAATACCCCGCTCCATACCCTGCTCAATGCCGGTTTGCAGGTAGGCTTCGCCGATGACTCCCATATTGATGACCTCCTTGCGAATTTCCTCTGGGATCTGGTACTTCTCTGCCAACTTAGCGTTGCGCTCTTCAGCCGTAAGGCCCGCGGAAAACAGTGTGCTGCAAAAATCGGCCAAGGTGTTTTCACAGCCAACAGCTGGATCACAGCAATATACGATGAAAATCGACATAATCTGATATGTCTCAGGTGGAAGAGGTGCCAGCTTCTTGTTCGGCTTTTCCTGGAGACCAATCTCGCGTACTTGCCCTGCGGTTTCCTTTGATGCTTTGGGGCAGATCCAGATTGAATATACTTTCCTGATCTTGTCATACTCTTGGTCTTTGAAAACCGTTCCCCTTTGGTCGGTAATAGCACGCGCTGCGTAATAGCCTGCCCGACGAGCAATTGGGTATCCTGGGTAAAAGTCGTTCTGAATCTCTGTGTTAACGATCAGATTGATCCGACCGTTTTCTTTGTCCACAAAAGCATCGAAATATACATCAAAATAGGTGTCTCCGTCATTTATGGATTTTGATACGGTGTTCTTCATTTCAACAACATCGTTGACACTCGATTCGGCATAGTTATCATCGAGCGGATGACTCAACGCCTCAACTCTACCGATGTGCGCCTCAACTTCATTGACAGACATGCCTTGAAATTCAGGAATCACTTCGTGGATGATGTTTGCCAAGATACACTTGTACTTCAGGATATTGACTGACTGCTTGTCGAGATTGGGTTCATCGCCTGCTGCCAAGATGGTCTTTGCTAGGTCTGTTTTTTGAGTCATGATAAATGACCGCCTCCTTGCGGAGAGTCTTCACTCAGCTACATATTAGCACAAGATCGCCAACACTGCAAGAGCTTTGCTAAAATTTCCTGACAGGCGAGAATAATAACTTTCCTTCCGAGCGAGAGTGGTTCGTTCCATCCTCGGAAGCACTTGCATTGAATAGCATTTTCAAATCTGGTAGTTTGCTGTACACTTCCGCTTAGCCGTCCCGGCCGGACGTAGGCCAGCCGGTATTCACCATACAAGAAAGTATCGTACCAGGCAGTGGAAAGCACGAAAGGCCGCAGAGGGCATTCCCCCCTGCGGCTGGACAGGTGCCCGAAGTCGAACCGTGATTTCCCAAGTGGGCGTTCTCCTGTGAACTACTACCTGTCTGCTCTATGATACAGCCATTTCTCCGGGCGTGCAACAGGTTTTTTCAGAGCAAATTTCCGCTCAGGGAGCTCTGAGACCGCTGAGCAGAGCCCTGTCGCCGGATTCATCGGCGAGCGCACCCTGCCCCTGCCAGCATTGTACTCATTTCTATTTTTCTTGTTCTTTTTTCTGTCTGATCGCCCAATTCTCGCATTTCGAGAGTCCATTCCACGTCTCTGGGGTGGTATTCTCCCTCTCGGAACGGTAGAATGCAGCCAGATTCAGGCAAAAGGAGGTCTCCTTTATGGAACATAATTCTTTAGGTTCATTCATCGCCGCCCTTCGCAAGGCCTCTGGCATGACCCAGAAGGACCTGGCAGACCGGCTCCACGTATCAGACAAGACCGTCTCCCGTTGGGAGCGGGACGATGGCGCACCGGACCTGTCCGTCATCCCGGTGCTGGCAGAGATCTTCGGTGTCACCTGCGATGAGCTCCTCCGGGGCCGCCGGAGCTCCCCGGTGCGGCAGGTGCAGGGAGAGCCCACCGAGGAAAAGCCCTCCCCCAAGGCCACCAAGGAGCGGCAACGCCTCATAAAGACCGCCCTCACCCGGTACAGCACCCTCACCTACATCGCCATGGGCATCGCCGTGCTGGGCCTCATTGTGGCGCTGATCTGCAACCTGGTGCTCTATCGGGGCACGCTGGGCTTTCTCCTGGGCATCGTCTTTATGGCCGCCAGCGTGATCTGCCAGGCCATCGCCATCACCCGGGCCATGGCAGACCTGGACGAGGACCTGCTCACCTCGGAGGAGTGCGCCGCATACAGGGCAAAGGTATTCCGCCTGGCCTCTCTGAGCTTCGGTTGCACCGCCGCGCTGCTGGGCTTCACCGCTCCCATGCTGCTCGCAGACGATCTGGGGCTCGGCACTTCCTCTCTCCTGCTCTTTGGCGCCTTTGGAGTCTGCGCCGCAATGGTGCTCTATGCCCTCGTACGGGGTCTTGTGGCAGCCCCGATGCTGGTTCGCAAGGGCTTCCTTGCCAGCACTGACGAGTCCTATGCCAGCTTCACCAGCAATCGGAAGCTGCTCTCCCGCTGCGCCGTTGTCCTGGCCATTTTGTGGGTGCTCACAGGCGTGGGCCTGGGGATCTTAAGCAACAATCCTTTTCTCTTCGCAGAGGAGCTGGTCTTCACGGACTATGACAGCTTTGTGGCGTTCATGGAGCAGCCCATTAGTGTCGCGGGCCACCCATACTTTCCAGACCCCGAGGAACCGGAGCGGGATGACGACATCGTCACCTTGGAGTGCGCCGGCAAGGTTCTCTGCTCCTATCACAAGCGCAACTACGACATCAATCTGATCTCCTACGGGAATGACGATACCCTGCTGCCCATCACCATCTTTACCGGCACCGAATGCGAGAAGTCCTTTGCACGGGTTTCCCAACTGGAGTACGTCTGCTATGGCGCCTTTATCCTGGAGACCGCAGCCGTTGCCGCCTTCTACTGGCTCCGGAAAACCCGCTGATATCGCCACCCACAGCGGATCAAGCCGATATGCGGCAGTTCCCGAAGCACTCCTGCCGCTGCTGCACAAGAATAAGCGCTTTCCCCCTGAAAGCTGCACAGAGCCCTCTGGCGGGACGCCAGAGGGCTCTGTCTCCGTTTCAGGTCGTTCGAAAGAGCACTGTATCGGGCAGCAGAAGACTTTCCTTCCGCAGCGCTCTCGGCTACTCCACCAGCCAGAGGTACACGTCCTCCAGGTTGGGCCGCACCTGAGACACCTCGCCCAGGGCGGGCGGGGTGTCCGTCACCACACGGACGCAGAGCTTATCCCCGGCCAGGGCGATGCCGGCGATCTTGGTTCCGTCCTCCACCAGGGCCTGGTGCTCCTGTTCGGTCACGATGGTCTCAAACACCTTTCCCTCCATGTCCTGGATCAGGGCCTGGGGCGTGCCGTCCCGGATGATCTTGCCCCCGTTCATCACCAGGATCTCCTTGGAGATGAACTCCACGTCTGAGACCACATGGGTGGCGATGAGCACGATCTTGTCCTTGGAGATCTCGCTGATGAAGCTGCGGATGCGGATCCGCTCCTTGGGGTCCAGGCCGGCGGTGGGCTCGTCCATGATCAGGATGTGGGGGTCATTGAGGAGGGCCTGGGCGATGAGGATCCGCTGCTTCATGCCCCCGGAGTACCCCTTCAACTTCTTGTGCCGGTCCCGATCCAGGTTCACCGTCTGCAGGGCGTTCTCAATCACAGTTTTGGCCTCTGCCCGGGACAGGCCCTTCAGCGCCGCCATGTACCAGAGAAACTGCTCCCCGGTGAACTCATCGTAGAGGCCCTGCTGCTGGGGCATGTAGCCCAGGGCGGCGCGGTACTTGGGGCCCAGTTTACCGATCTCTGCCCCGTCCAGGGTGATCTTCCCGGATGTGGGCGGCAGGTTGTCCGTCATGATGTTCATGAGGGTGCTCTTGCCCGCGCCGTTGGGCCCCAGCAGGCCGTACACCCCCGGGGTGAAGGTATAGCTGATCCCGTCCACCGCCAGGGCTGCCCCCTTGCTGTACCGCTTGGTGATGTTCTCCAGTCTCAGTTCCATGTTCCGTCCCTCCTTCAGTACAGCAGGCCCAGGATGGCCGCGGTGATGTCCGTGTGAAACGCCAAGGCCACCATGTACACGGCGATAACGATTCCGCCGCCCAAGAGCAGCGTAACGGTGGCATTTTTCGTGGTCCTGGTGAGGGCCTCCGTGCCGAGGCAGACCGCCAGAAAAGAGAGGCCCTTCAGCAGGAAGATCACCAGCATCAGAAGGCCGATGGAGATGCCCGCCTGAAAGACACCGGTGGAGAACCAGCTCAGCTTCTGCCCCAGCACGCCAAAGGCCCCATCCCGGCTGTAGAGCACCAGGATGCAAAGCTGCGATACCACAAACACCGCCAGGGTGAGCAGCAGTGCCAGCCGGTGCCGGGCCCTGTCCAATCTCTCCCGGCCGTTTTGGGTGGAGGCCAGAAGGGTTGTCATGCGGCGCTTCTCGTCCCCGGTGCGGATGCCGCTGAGGAGGAAGACCGCGATGAGGCTGCCGATGAGCCACAGCCGGGTGTCCGTCTGGGTGTCAAACCAGAGGTTCGTGAGGGCGGGCTCGTTCACCAGGTACTTGCCCGAAAGGCCCCCTGGCAATGTCTTCAGCCACTCCACCTGATTCACCACCCGCTGCAGCCCCTCCTCGTAGAGGCTGATCTCACTGCCGATGGTGTAGGACAGGTACATCTGTTCAACCTCAGACGCCCCGGACGCCTGCGCCTCCTGCAGCTGCCGGTGGAGGTCCGCCATGCGCTGCTGCTCCGCCTCCAGCCAGGCCATGGACTCATCTGTCATCGGGCCGCCGATCTGGTTCATGTAGTACTGGTAGGCGGCATCCGCCGGCATGGCAAAGGACTGCACCCCGGAGACAGCGGTAACCTCACTGTATCCCCAAGCCGCCAGCAGAACCAGCACCAGGATTTTCTTCTGGCCGATGAGCAGTTTATACGCCTCAAACCACAGAAGGCTCACCGTGTGGAAGAGCCCCGCGGTATGCTGCCGGATCCAGAGCAGCAGCCCGCTGAACCGGCTGGCGGTCTTCACCTGGTACCGGAGGCTGAAGCTGGCTATGCCGGCCCCGGCAAACGCAGCGATACAGGCGGCGCCAAGTACCAGCATGGCAATTCCCTTCCCCACCGGGAAGCTGAAGACGTTGATGTTCTGGTACTCCGCCAGGGCACAGCTCATCTTCCAGCTGTAGAAGGGGTTGAGAAACTTCAGGGCACAAAGAGAACTGCCCGGATTGATGGCCGCGCTGAGGAAGAACTCCCCGGCCAGGATGCCGCCGGCGCACACCACCGCTGCGGCCTCGCTCCGGACCACCGTCCCCACGAGGTACAGGAGGGCGGCCAGCACCCAGGCCACCCCGATCCGGGCCAGCACCGTGAGGGCGAGAGCCTGTCCCAGGGTGATGTGCAGCACGCAGTTGCGGAAGATGGACACGGACTGGGCGGTCCGGGTGAGATCCCCGAAGCCGTGGGTGATGGCAAAATAGCCCAGGACGGCCAGCTCCTGCACCAGGACATAGAGGGTGGCCCCGGAGAGCATGGCCCCCAGTTTTGCCGCCGCCAGGGCCCCGTGGCCTCGTTTCGTCCCCTTCAGCAACAGGAGCAGGTTCTGCCCACGCTCATCGTAGAGGACGTAGTACATCAGAAGCGCCAGAAAGGCCAGGGTAAAGAGGATGCTACCGGTGTAGTCGTTGTACGCCCGCACCCCGGACTCCGCGCCGTACCGCAGCTCGGTGCCGGCAAAGGAGGCGTAGTCCAGTTGGGTCTTCTGGAGATTGCGGTACGCAAAGCTGTTCTGGTTCCCGAAGAGGGAAGTACTGCTCATCTTGTCCACCCGGTCTGCCATCTCATTGATGAAGATGCCGTAGGACTCCCGATAGGCCTCCCAGTCCTGGATCTGCTGCTCGCTGTTCTGGATCACCAGCACCGGCACGCCGTCCACCATCTCGTAGTGGGCGAAATCTTCCTCCTCCTGCTGCAGAGAGGCCAGTTTGTCCCCCGGCATGGTCACAAGACACAGCACCAGGCAGCCCAGCACCAGGAGCATTGCCGTGATCCACAACGTGCTCCGCTTTCGGAGCTTGATCAATTCATAGCCGTAGATTCGCACAGTCTCACCTCGGTATGTGCGCCGAGACCGCAGGGATCCGGTCTCCGGCAGGAATCCAGTCTCAGGCGAAGATCATGTCAAAGGTGATCTCGCCGCCGTTGTATGTGCCGATTTTGCTCTTGTCCCAGATCAAGACGCCCCAGGATTTTACAGGCGCACTGTCCTCGAAACCGTTGGGAATGTGGATGGAGTCCGGGCCGGTATCAGCAGGCGGCTTTGAAGATTCAAACACGGAAATTACGCGCTGTACGGTCCCGACAGGCAAATCCACATCGAAAAATGGCGGTACCTTGAAACTGTCTATCTTATTCAGATTCTCATCATAGACATCGTGATACGTTCCAAGCTCGTCAGGCCATCCAATAGAGTCCGTGACATACAGGTATTTCTCATCCGCGAAGATACGGGAGATGTTGGGGATCTCCATCAGGGGCTTCACATCCGTCCCATCCAGGTTCACAGTGTACTGCATCATGGGGTCAAGATCATCCGCCTCCGCGTTGTACGGGTTCAGGATCAGCCGCTCCCGCCAGATGCTGTCCACGCCCATCACATACGAGCCATAGGGCATGTCCGGCAGCTGCACATCGGAGAGCTCACCCGTAGTGATGTCGTAGGCCATGATGCCCTTGCGCATGTAGTCGAACTGATTCTCCTTGGAGAAGTTGTCGTCCCGGTCCCGAGTGAGGGTGTAGTCTATGTAGAGACGGTTCCCATAGGGGAGCAGGGAATACCCCGCCCTGGCAGCGCTGTCTGCCTGCAATGTACTGGGATCAAAGAGCACTTTCGGCTCCGGATTGCTGGCCTTCAGGTCCATGGAATACACGGCCTCCACGGTCCGAACGCCTACAATATCTCCTTGATAGGAGTCTCTCTTGTAGTACATCACGTCCCGGTGGACTGCCCAGTACAGGATGGTAGCGCTGGACCCCCACTCATACAGGATGTCCTTTCGAGACCCATCATCCGAGATACGTCGGAGGATGCAGTGGTCCTGGAGGACATCCGTCTTCTGGAGGGCATAGATGTACCCGTTACAGTACTGGATGGATGCATTCCCCACGTACGCATTGCAGGCCTCAATCCGATCCGGGTCCCTCTCCTTGTTGTGGAGGCAGTCCGCCTTGCTACAGAGAGGCAGGATCTCCCCGGTTTTCTCATCTAAATAATAGACATAGTTCCGATGATAGAGGTAGATCACATCATCCCCCTCCTGGACATTCATTTTGTTTCTATTTTCGTTGCTGCAGAGGTAGAGCTGATAATCAGATCCCTTCACATAGGTATCCGGCAGTTGGCCATTGTCCTTTTCGCCGCAACCGATCAACAAGCTCGCCAGTAATATAGCCAGCAGGACTATCTTGATTCTCTTCATTCTTAACACCTCCAGATTTAATTTGTACGCACAATATTATTGCACGTATGTGCGTTTCACACATCTCTTCAACTAAAATATCGTTTTGCGGTTACCTCTCTGTAGCAGCTTCAGGTGCCAGCTTAAGTCATAACAACGGTGCAGCTGGCGGTTTGTACAGGCTCCTTGGGGCAAATTTCCTGCTGGGCCTATAGGCCTATTGTATCACCCGCCACATACATAGCATCCTCACAGCACCTCAAGGGTGCCCCACAATCTATTTGGCAATGGCTTATCCCTACTTATCTTCATAGAGGATACGACCTTGTCCCTTAAGTTCATTCAATCTCCAGAAACAGAGGTTTTTCAGAACTTATTTGATCTTTATCACCTTGTTCAGCATAATGGTGGGTTTGAGAAGCGCACCATCTTGACTCCTGAGGGTCAAAGAAGGCAGGCTTATGAATTGTATCGCATAGATCCAGTCTGTACGCCAGTGAAGGACAGTGGTTTGTAGCGGCGTGCATTCAAATCGGCTTGGGTTTGTTATGCTTCACCAGCAGCGATACATACCCCATATTGGCTTAGTTTGCGCCGATTTTGCAACATTAGCAGCGGTATTCTCAGCTTCCAATGGTGCTACCCCGCCTTTCTCCTATGTGGCTGATTTCGTATGTCATTGAGTCCGTCGCAAGCGCACACTGCAGCTCATTCAGCACCGTGGGGGCACACTCAGTGCCAGGGGGATTTGAGAACTTTTTGGCTCTTGCATAGTTTCGTTGGGGTGGGGGCCCCGGGGGGCCCGGGGGCCGGGCCCCCTAGCGCCGCGCTCCACCCCCAGCTAGACCCCTGTGGGGGTAGGGGTTTAGTAGGGTGCACAGGCAAACGGCACAGCGTACACACTCAAGACCTCGATGGTTTTGGAGCACGCACGCCTGAACCCATCAGTTTCAATGGCTTTGCGGCGTGCTTCAGCAGCCGCCTTTGCTTGCAGCTTGGAGTGGCTCATGTCGATTACCTTGAGGAAGAAGTACTCGTCATCGCTGATGCCATAGCTGATCCGGCGCAGTGTCTTGATCCTGTTGTTGATCCCCTCCATCTTCCCGGAAGAGACGTGAAACTTAGCAAAACTCACAATTCCATCTAAGTGACTTTCTAGCATCTTGGCAAATCTAATCAAAGGACCGCAATTGCTCCCTTTGCATATGGATATTATGTCTAACATCACTGCCCTCATCTCGTCAGGCGTGGCACAGTTGAAGATAACGTTCCCGTTTTCGTCTTTGTACTTCCCGTAGGCAAGGACAATCTTTTCCTTGATGATGTCAACTGTGAGAAACTCCTCATTATTCTTGATGATGGCTTCATAGCGTGCCTGGTGGTCAGAGCGCATTGCGTACGTTTT
>CANRFN010000008.1 GCA_947629915.1 uncultured Oscillospiraceae bacterium
CAATCGCCATATTGGAGGGGCAATTTTGAGAACTTTTTTCAAAAAACCATCTCCTCTATGCAGACGAGCCAGGTTTCCACAAAGGCATCCAAGGTGAGCATTCCCCTGGGCGGGATCAGAGACAGCACCAGGAACTTCACCACCTCTTCAGACATAGAAAAGCGCATATCGCCGCCAGTCTTGGGGATGACGATGCCAATGGACTTGCCGATCTTGCGGAAAAGCAGTATAGAGTCGTTCCGGGCGTTTGCGATGATCTTCTCGTCTTCCTTCTCCGCCAGCCGGTCCCGCAGTCCGTCCAGTTTCTGGTAGAGATAGTGCAAAATGCTCTCCTCGTTCCTGCGGAAGGAGGCCACAGCCGCCTTCCGCATCTCCCGGTTCGCGAATTCCGGCAGATTCACATCGATCACCCAGCAGCCGCTGCTCTGCTCCGTGGCAGACACCAGGTACATCACCCGCAGCAGCTGCAGCAAAATGCCAACAGAGAGCGTCTCCATCTTGTCGAAGGGGTGGGTCCGGCTAGACAGAAATGTCTTCAGTTCCGAGATGAGATAGCCATTTCGCACTTGGAATCCCTTCGGAATCATCCCCAGTTTTTTGTTTGGCCACTTATCCCGCAGGGGCGGCACATCGATGGCTTTTTGCCATGTCTCTTCAATGAAATTGCACAGGAGAGAAAACTGCGGATAGCTCTGGATCATCTGCCTGAGCAGATTCTCCAACGGCTTGGCTTCCTCCGGACAGTCCTGTAAAGCGTCCAACAGATGCAGATAGTACACCTCGCCACCCCGTGCCATGTAGGTATAACGGAGGTAGTCGAAGGCATTGTCTATCTGCTCTGCTTTCTCTGCGTCATTCAAGTTAAAGTCGAAGCTGCGCAATTTCTTTACGCCCATGCTCTCCGGCAGGATCACCTCGGAGCACACAGGCAGCATGTTCTGGTCAAACCAGGAGCGATTCTCCGTCACGGCCCGGAAACCACCCAGGAGCCGCTGCAGGATCAGAACGGTCTCCCGTTTGCTGCTGGCACTATTCCCGCTGATCTGCCCCTGAATCACCTTCAGACAGTACTCATATGCATCCTGATCCACCTTCGCTTTGCCGCTGAGCTTGCTCTTGGGAAAGAAGATAAACCGCTTCAGCCCCATTCTGGACCGGGCACGGTATGTCACCGGGTACTTCCGCACATCCTCACTCACAGGAAAATAGTCTTCTCCCAGAGATTTACTCAACTCGCCGATTTCCTTCGGTGAAATCGCCACCTGTAGAAACTCAATGAGATACTCGTATCGGGTCTGGCTATCCTGGATCCGGTGTCCAAACAGATAGCTCTGCAGCGGCGGCTTGCGGCTTCCGATCTCGTTGGTCTCATAATAAGATGGTATCAGTTTCAAAGTACTTCCTCCCTCACTGTGAGATACGAGGTCTTCCTCATCCCAGGGACAGCTTTCCGCCATCTTTGTCAATGGCGTACCTCTTTTTGTCCACGCCGCCTGTGGTGCTCACCAGGACCAGCAGCTCATCTTCCTGGACGTCCTCATCCCGGAACTTGGCCAGCAGCAGTGCCTCCAGGCGGGCAATCCCGTGGGTGAGCGCAGGACTGTAAGACCACTCCACGCTGCCGCTGATCTGGTCTGCGAAGTAGTGCAGCATCGGCAGTGTGATCTCAAACTGGTCCGATTGCCGGCTGCCCAGATTCAGAACAATCCGCCGGCGGACCTCCATGTCTTCAAATACGCTCATACAGTTGGGCGTCTCCACCTTGAGTTTGCTCTTGGGCACCAAAGCCAAAACCAGGAGGACGCTCTGGGGCTGATCTCCGCCTCTCCGCAGTGTGAGGGGTAAGGGCTCTCCGCTTGGCGGCATCGTCCCCACGTTCTTGATGTACATCGCCTTGAAGAGCCTGTCCCGGATCTCCTTGGCCGTAGAATCCGGCGAATTCTTGCCGGTGATCACACTCTGGTACAGGGCAAAGCCCTCACCAAAGGCCTGATCCAGCACATCTTCTTTCCTCTCTACCTTGCCGAAGAGATACCAGAACCGCCGGACTGCCTTGCGGAAGTTGCCCTCGTCCTGTCTGGCAGCAGCGGTTTCATCTTCCGGGCTGCGGTAGTACTTTTTGCGCTTGCGGTATGCCCGGCTCAGCAGGACGCTCAGGCTCTCCGGGAAGCAGTTGTAGTCCCGATTTACAAAGAGGGTGTAGTCATTCTGCAGTGCCAGGCCATCCAGGTGCAGCTGACGCAGCTGTACAATTCCCTCAATCTGTCCGGCGTCCCGCACCGGGCTGATGCCCTCATAGCCGAAGAAGCGGTTGGCAAAGTGGAAGTTGAAAAGCGGCTCTGCCCACTTTTTGCGCTTTACCACCTCGCAGGTCAGGCCTGCGGTCAGGGCGTAGGTGATGTGGGAGATCATCTGCCGGATGGTGAGTCGGTGGTCATAGGCGTAGAGATAGCGGTAAAACCCCTCTACAAACACCATCACCCGATCAAAGTAAGTGGTCACCGTTTGGACATTGTTCCAGATTGGGCAGACATCCGCCTTTTCGCAGCTGCAGCAGGGCGTCCAGAGTTCCTTGTCCAGGATACGCTCCAAGATTCTCCCAGCGAAGACCACATTGTCGATCCGGGCAATGTTCACCACCCAGAAGCGGTAGCCCTCCAGTTCCCGCTCCTGTTCCTCGCTGGTATCCATCCACTGCAGCACCTGGGATTGGAGCTTTGTCCTGTCCTCGCCGGTGAAGTTCTCGTTTCTCTTCTCCGCCAGGTGCTGGAATGCAGACAGCAGCGGTCCGGTATTGCTGATCAAGAGGCTGCTCTTGCCCTTTTGCGGTGCAGTCAGGGCCTTTTCCAGCACCTCCTGCTGCTTGCCTTCCGGAATCTCGCTCATGTCCTTCACATAGTAGAAGTTCGGGTACTCCTTCTCAACGGCCAGGCCCTCCTGCTCCTGCAGCAGCCCCAGATCCCGGAGCACCTGAACCAGGATACTGGTCTTGCCATCTCCTGCGTGCCCCGTCAGGATAAAAGCTTGGTGATCGTGCTTCCGCACACAATCAGCGATATGGCTTCCAAGCTTCCGATCCACTTTCACTTTGTTATAGTAGGCACTGCAGACCTGCTTTTCTGCCAGGGACCCTGTGGTATCGCCGCTGGCAGAGCTGAACGAGTTCAGATACGCCACAAAGTCGTTCATCTTTCTGCCCCCTCCTTCTCAAGTTCAGCCACCGCCCAAACCAACGCATCCACATCGCGCTCTGTGGAAAAGTAGCTCAAGCTGGCCCGCACCGTGCCCAATGTCTCTCGGGTACCCAAAAAGTCATGGATGTACGGGGCACAGTGATAGCCCGTCCGCACAGCGATGCCGTAGTCCCCGTCCAGGATAACACCCACCTCGTCCGGCTCATAGCCGTGGATGTTGAAGGAGAGGATCCCGGCCTGCTGAATTTCAGCGTCCGGCGTGTAAAGTACAATTCCTTCCCGCTGTAGGCCATCTTTCATCTGCTGTAGCAAGGCCCGCTCGTGGCCTGCAATGGTGTGGATCCCTGTCTCTTTCAGCCAACCTAGAGATGCCCCCAGGCTGGCAATGGCGATCACGTTGTGGCTTCCCGGCTCAAACCCCATCGGCTGTCGCTCAGACATAGCGAGCTGCAGGGAATCAGACCCCGTACCGCCGGCCAGCATCGGTTTCAATGCAACATTTCCGCTTCGAATCCATCCGCCCACGCCCCAGGAGCCGTAGAGGCTCTTGTGGCCGGCGAAGAGGAGAAAGTCTATAGCAGTATCCCGGAGTGAGATGTCCAGAAGCCCCAGGGATTGTGAGCCGTCTACCACCACCACAGCGCCAAAAGACTTGGCCATAGCGGCTATCTTCTCAACCGGCAGCACCGTGCCGGTAACATTGCTCACATGGTCTAAGAATACGTAGTCCGGCGGTGCAGTGAGAAACATCCTCTGGGTCGCAGCTGCATCCCAGGCGTGGGTCTCCGGCATAAAAGGAATCCAATGCTCCCGGGAGCCTGTCTTCACACACATCCGGTGCAGCGGTCTCGCCACTGCATTGTGGGCAAACGGGGTGAGGTAGACATTCTTTGGTCCATCCCAATTCAGCCCCAGGATGACCGCATTCGCCGCATAGGTGGCAGATGGTGTAAAAACCACCCGATCGGCATCCGGTACATCCACAAACTGCGCCATAGCAGTGCGGGTGTCCTCAATGATCTGAGAGGCCTTTGCCGCCATGGCATACCCGCCTCTTCCCGCATTGAATGGGATATTGCGCTGTACCCAATCCACCGTCTCCCAGACCACATCCGGCTTGGGATAGGTGGTGGCTGCGTTGTCCAGATAGATCATGCCCCCACCCCTCAATTCGAGACGTATGTAATCAGCTTGGCCAGAATGGCCATACGCTCATCTGCCGGAATGGATTCGTTGTACTCCTCGAAGGTGTCCAGCAGATTGCGCAGCATGGTATTCCCCAGTGGGGAGATACTCCTGGTGCGCACAGACCGGTCTAACATCGTGTCGCCGATCTGTAGCGTGATCTTCCCGTCCCATTCTGTGTCCGCACCAGTCGGCACTGCTTTGATGGAGGCAACTTGAGACAGGGCCTCTTCCAGTGCAGTGAGATATCCCTGGCACAGCGTGTCGTTCCAGTCCTCCATGCGCACACCCACACACGCCTGGATCAACTCGTCCAGGATCTGATCAGGTGAGAGCGCACTTGCCTTCTTCCCGAGCTCTACAAGTTTGAGGTTTCTGCGGTCGTTGACCCGAGACAGCAGCTGCTGCGGCAGTCTTTCATACCAGGCTGAGACAGCATCGCTCAGTGTCTCCGCTCCCTCAGGGCAGAAGATCTGGATGGTACGTGATGTCATCTCCTGCCGCAGTCTGGGCATATGGTTGTCCAGTGTCTCCCGGATGTGGCCAATCCTGCAGACAGAATCCGCCACATCTGTTCCGCAGTGCATCCACTTCCCCACCAGCAAGTCTCTGGCGTTGACCTCAAACTTCAGGAGATCCCTGCGCAGGGAGAGCACGTCCTCTGGGATGTTCTCCATAGAGCCGTTGCAATAGCTCTTGGTACAGCGCTGCGTGTAGCGCGGCAGGGCGCGAACCCACTGCTGCATGGCGCTTAGAACCCCATACACCAAGCTTGTACCAGCCTGGCCGCCAGATCCCTTGTTTTGGTCCCGGAAGAGTTCCTTTAAGCCCTGGAGAAAGGCCATCCGATCTTCCGCACCGCTCTCCACCAGGAGGCTGTATTCGTCTGGCCTTCTGTTGATGTCCCGCAGTGTATCCGCGCTGGACGGGACCTCCTTGGTCTTGAAGTAGAACACCACATCTTCCATGCGGTCTCGCATCACATAGGCGATCAGCAGTGGGATCACACCCAGCCGAACGCCGTACGGCGGCCGCTGCAAAACGGCATAAAGCTGCTGAAAACTCCGCTGTTTCCCCTCACAGGAGCGGACAAAGGTGCGGATTTCCTCCAGGACACGGTTTAATCCGTCATCTGATGAGGTCTCTGCAGCGTTGAGGCCAGTCCGAACATAGGCAGAGCGGAAGATACTCACCTCGGGGCCGTACCCTGGCGGCACCGGGATGGGCTTCTCCCCCACAAACTCCATCACCCACTTGACAGCGAGATCGCGCCCCTTGCCGTTCTGGGCATTCAGAACGTTCTTGTTCACCATCTCGTTGTTGATGACCGGCGTGCAGCAGAACAGCTTACTGCACACCGAAGATGCCAGCCGACAGAGGTCCATTCTTCTTGCCACCTTGGCCGGACCGTCACAGTTGGAGAATCTGCTGTGCACGCTCTCCGCTGCAAACATCTGCTGCGCAATGGTCTGAAGCTGCCGGCGCAGGTCCTCCGCATACAGGGCCAGTTCCTCGTAGGTGTGTGCATCCGCCTTGTTGTCCGGCAATTGCATCAGCTGTACCGCTGCGACATACCGCCTGATCAGTTCCGTCCGGGTAAACAGCATGTCGGAGCGGGCCACGATGATCTGCGGCGCCCCGGCAAAACTGGCGACTTTCTGTTCCACGGACTCTGCCGTATCCTCTGTGGTCTCAATGAGGTAGACCACCATGCCGTCAGTGCTGCAGGTGGCCAGCAGTTCCTCTGGAGTCTGGTAGGTGAGAAAGAGCTCCCGCTCCATGAACACCTCCTGGAAGGAGCGCAGGATGCAGAAGGTATCGTTGTACTCCCGGGGAAGAACCGGTCCCCACTCACACACATCGTTCAGCACGCTGCTCTCCGAGACCCGGCTGATCTTAGTGCTGACGTACTCCTCCACCTTCTTCTGCACATCGATACCGTTGGCAGTGAGCATCACATACACAGCGTTATCCCGGTGCAGGAGGACATGCCGCCGCAGCAGACCGCTGATTCCCCGTTGGAAGGCCTCGTCAGACATCCATAGAGCAGCTTTGATGGCATCCTGCGTTGCCTTCAGTCCATCGTCTCCGATCATGTTGAAGAGGGCGATGACCTTCAAGATCGCCCTTTCCTCCGGCTGTGTCGTCTGCCGAAGCGCGGAGTCCGCTTTTGCCCAGGCCGTGTGGACCCTGGCGTTGAAAACCTCCTTCTGGAAAAGCGAGCTGAAGTAGTCGTAAATCTCATCGGCGGTGAGAAGATCCAGGTGCTCCCGCGATGCCTTGAGGAAGGTCACCAGGGAATGCGGCTCCTCCTGGGTCAGGAACGTGAAGAGCGAGCGCTCATTCTGTCCAACGAGCTCACAGATCTGGAGAAGGCAATAGGCGCTCAGAGGTGCAATGGGAAAGCAGCCCTCCGCCAGCTTCTTCTCAAAGATCTCCTGCTCCATCTCCTGGAACACCCCGGGGATGACCGCATGGCGAATTGCGCGAAAATCTGCGGTATGCGTCTCCATCAATTCGGGGAACTTCGGTCCCTTATGAATGGCATTGGAGATCAGCTCGTAGCTGTGCTCCGAGGATGCGACAAAGTAGACCTTCTTGAATCTGCCTTCAATGGTCTTGAAGCTGTCTGAAGCGCTGTAGTCCGTGATCTCCCTGTGGGTGATGCAGGTGAAGTGGATCTGCTCTTTTCCGCTCCGCACTGCGGCCTCCGCCAGGTCCTGGATCACCTTGAACTCCAGTCTCCGGCTGGAGTCTGCACTGGCCTCCAGGAACTTGCTGAACTCGTCAAACACGATGTGAACGCCGCAATACACTGTCTTCTCCGCCAGCGCATGGGCTACCGCTGTATAGATCTGAACTGCATCGGCATCGCTCAGCGGGTGAAAGCGCATTCCGGCAGCCACCTTCGGATAGCAGCGGCAGAACTGCTCATAGCAGGCTTGGTCAAAGCGTTTCAGGCCGATCTGCAGCTGTTCAATGGTCTGCTTTTCATCGGCCAGCGCCCGGGCAAAGGCAGCCTTTGCCTCCGGCAAGGACTGCTCCCAGGTGTCCAGCACGGACAGGGCCGCGTCAAAGTAGGTGTCCGGCAAAAGCGATTCCAGTCCAGCCAGATTGAGCGCATGATCCAGAGCACGCAGCAGTGCCTGACGCACATCACCCCCGCTGCAGTTCACGATCACCGGAAGCAGGCGAATCTGAGACTCCACTACCTGACCAGCCAGTGCCCCTACCTCCGGGTTGGCCTCGCGGATCTTGTCGCAGGCCTCCTCCATGGCAGTTCGTGCCACCTGTACCCGCTCAGATTCCGTCTGCAGGACGTCCATAGAGGTGAGGGCAAGCAGCTGCAGAATCAGGTGGGACTTCCCGCGGCCATACGGACCGATCAGCACGGTGGCACGGCTGCGTCCTTCCGTGTTGTAGTACACAGCGCGGAGATACTGCTCCAGGATCTGAACGGACTGCTCAGTGGGGATAAACGCCTGCACCTTGTCTATGCGGTTCAGGTCGTACTCCAGGTTGACCGAGCTCTGGAAGTTCTCGTTGACTTCAATGTAGTCTGCGTATCTCATATGCCCCCGACCTGTGCCTTCTCGTAGTATGTTTCCATGATCTCCATAGGCATCACGGCTTTCCGCAGATATACGGTGTCCAGGCCCGCGGTGCGGGTCAAATTGATATAGCCTGCCACCCGCAGCTGATCCAGGTATTCGTTGATCTGGTACCGGCTCAGCTGGAACACACGGCCCACATTGTTCTCCCCCTGGCAGAGCTCGCTGATGCGGACAGAGTACTTGTCCTTCGGCAGGTTGCTCACGATCACATACAGCACGGCCAGCATGTCCAGCTTCTCCCGGGACGGTGCCGTCCGATAGATGACGTTGGATGCCCGGTTGCGCTGGAGAAGGCCGAGTTCACTCAGCGGGCAGCTCAGGTCCTCTTCCAGATTCTCTGTCTCCGCAGACCGGAGGTACATGCGGATTACACTGGAGCAGTCATCCGCCAGGGACTTCTCAGAGAACTTCACCCCAGGGGCCAAGCGGCGCTGCAGTACATCCAGGCAGATCCTGCCCACGTCTTCCCGGGTAAACTCCATGCCCTGAAAATCGTTGAAGAACAGATTCCACGCCGGGCACTGAGACTCATTGGACACGATCTTATAGTGCAAGAGGCAAAGGGTAAAATAGTCCTCAAAATAGCGGTCCCAGCGCTGGACGACCCCGCCAAAGTCCTCTGTTATGGCCTGGGCCCTGCTGCGTCCTCCATTGGTATAGACTTCCTTGCAAAGGCCTGTCGCCTGCAGCCAGAACCGAATGGATTTTACCATCTTGCTGCCGACACCCAGCCGCTCCATAACGTCCTCCTGGGCGAACAGCATCGGATCCTGCTCCACGCAGCGCATACCTTTCCGAAGCCATCCCTCGCGGAAGTTGAAGGACTCATTCCCCTTCAGCTTAATTTTCGAGATGCCGTCCGTCATTGGCCTGATACCCCTCTCCTCGCGGCAAGAGCACCCGTCTGATGTAACAGCCGCCATTGTAATGGTTGATGCACTTGTAGCAGTGAATGCACTTTCGTTCATTCACCTCATACGGGAATTTCACCGCCGTGCTGTTCAGTTTGATGGCGCTCACCGGGCAGATGGATTCACATGCGTGGCAGCCGGCACACAACTGATACTTTGTCACCTGACAGCGGAACTTGAGCTCGACCTCCACCATCTTGGTACGATCTGCGATGGGCGTGTCCAGCACGGAGATCCGCAGATTGCTGCTCCCCACCCGCCCCTGGAGCTTCATGATCGGGGACTTCCGGACTGGATCCAGGATGTAGACCTCGCCCAGGCGCTGATTGCCCATGGAGAAGTCCAGGATGCCGAATGGCTTGAAAAACTCATATATTGCAGGCTCAATGGGCCGGTTCAGCGCATAGTTGAAGCTCTTTTCATCTGTGGCACAGGGTTGGAATCGCACAGCCACCTTGCTGCTGCCTTCCATTCCAGCGCCGCCCTGCCGTGCCTTCCAGCCGCCGCTGTCCACATACTCCTCCGGATCTCTCTTGCCCATCTTCTCGGCGAAGTCCAGCAGCACTTTGCGGAACCGTTCACTCTCCTCAGGAAGATACACACTGGAGAGGAACTGCGCCCACTCTGTATTGTTGGGGCAGCACCAGCAGCCCACACGGGTATAGCCAAGGCGGTAGGCGGGATTGAAGAGAATACCTGTGGTGAGAAGATACAGCCAGATATCGAAGTCGGACCAGTCGATAATCGGGGAGGCCACATGCTGCTGGGTGATCTTCTCTCCCGTGGACTCTCTGTCATAGTTGCTGCGGCTGTTGGACTCCATGCGGCGGATCCCGTAAAACGTGAGGATTGTCCCCCGGTCGCCGAAGGTCTTGCGGATCTTCTCCCCGATATACCCGGTCTTAAACACGGTGCAGCACCACCGAAGAGACCGGCTGGGCGGTCCGAACTCCTCGCACAGTGTGAAAAAGTCCTGCTTTCCATTCCGTGCCCGCAGCACCGGGGTCTGCGGGTTTTCCCTGCGGAACCGTTCGATGTACTGGTATGTCAGGGGAAACTCCAACGTGGTATCCCCGAAGATGTGAATCACCGCTGGATTGGACAGCGCCCTCCGCACCAGATCGCTCACTACCGTGGAGTCCTTGCCACCAGAGAAAGAGACGAACATTCTCCCGCTCTCCTGATACTCGCGGGAGCAGTCCGTGATGTACTGACATGCCTCGGTGCTGATATAGTGGAACCTGTTCTGGTTTGCTGCGACCAGCCTGGATACCATCTCCTGAAACGGCGGGTATCCCTCTTCCTCATTCCGCTGCCGATACCGCGCAAGATCAGCACGCAGCGCAGCCACATCCACATTGCGCAGATCAGAGAGTTGGAAGGGGATTCTCTTTGCATCTGCGTAGTATCGATTTCCCGTTCCATTCCATACAGACTTACCAAGGTAAGCAAAGGGCTTGCCCAGCACCAGTTCAATCAGCAGCCTCTCCTCCGGGAAGACCGGCCGTGCATCAGAGGTGAAGCGGGTCCCTCTCTCCCCACAGAGCGGGCATATCTCCTCATAAGTGGGAATCCGGCAGTGCTTACACCAGTACAGGGTCTTTTCCACCAGCTTGGTTCTCTTTCCGCAGACAGGACAAAGACTTTGCTCCGTATCAATTCCGCAGCTTTCGCAATAGTAGCTGATCATTTCGTTTCCCCTTCGGCAAAATTCGACACGATTCGCGATGTTTGTCGTGGGGAATGGGTTGGAACAGCTGCGTAATTCTGCTTTTTTGCGCCAGCCACGTGCCACCTGACAAAAAAGTATACGTTTTTGTCAGGTCCTCTCCGGCTCAAAAAGGCACGGTTAAAAAGCCGCGCAGGACTTGATTTTGGCGCTTTCTGGTACTATAATGGTGCCCGGGTTCGGCGGTTTCGGGGTGGCAAAAAAGTATACTTTCTTGTCAATTATCCACTTTCTTCCATTTTTAAATATGACATTTCTTCTCTCTCGCCCTCTCCCTGGGCCCTTGTCTGTGGATCAAAACAGCCCGGAGATTCCAGCGAACTGCGCTGGTCTCCGGGCTTCTGGCTACCATCTATCCTGATCAGATATCCTGTCATTCTATTTTCATTTGTTCACAAGCCTTCAGTGTGCAATGGCAAAATTGCCGTGATTTAAACCGCAAGACAGCCAATTTTAATCCCGAAACCTCCCAATTCACTGCATATTCTTGCTCTCATTTTCTTGATCGCATTCCTGCCGGCAGAGTCGCGACAAAGTCTATCCTAATGCGTCCCATATCTTCCCACAATGACTGCAGATTCTTGATTTTCTAGATCAGTCACAGTTTAATGGTTCAATATGATATCGGCATTTTTGGGACAGCTGGACCACATGAATCTCTCCAACCAAGGCAAAAATCAAGCAATTCTCTCCGTGCTGGAAAATTCAGGTGTCGGCCTGGACCGACACCTCAATTGCCATTCTTTCGCAAGCGTCACCCCTCTGCCGCCCAATTTAGCTTGCCGCCCGCTGTTTCTCGCTCTCACAGCACTATTTTAAGCCTTGTCAATCGAAATATCGTCAGGATAAGCTGCACGAAAAATAGCAGCAGGCCGGATCCCGTCTCCCGAGATCCGGCCTGCTGGTTCCCTATACAAACATCAGAGTGGCATTGCACTCACTTCCGGAAGATGCTGTCGTCCTCCTCATACTTTTTACACGCCTCAAGACAGCGCCGGATCCCCAGATTTACGGTGTCCCGCACCTTGATATAGTCCTCATTGGAGATCCTGCCCCTCCCCCGCTGGAAGATGTAGAACCGTTTCAGGACGTTTCCGTGGTCCAGGGCAATGGCATTGGTGGCACCGTAGAAGTGGCCCAGCCAGTACCCCATATAGTCTATGATATGGTCTATGCCCTCCTCCATGGAGTACACATGGTCTGCGTATCCCCCCGCTAGAAAGAGGTTCAGAAAGACGTCCAGGTGGTCGCAATAGAGTTCTATGAGCAAGTCCGTCTCTCCGGCATCATACAGGGCTTGCGCAAACTCCCCCAGAAGTTCATCATTCCGGTCCATTTGCTCTCTGCGCTGTGCAATGATCCACGCAGGTTCTGCAAAAGCCTTCGCCTGCACCTGCTGCCTGCCCTCCTCGTCTTCCATGGTAGCCTCCCCTTTCGCTTCGCTGCCTGCTCCGCAGGCGATCTCAGCCGGGCTGTATCGCCGGGCCGCATAGACCGTTCTCTTCCACCAACAGAATATCATCTTTTGGGCTGTCGTGCAACCTATTTTTACTTTCTCCCGTTTCACACGTCAAGAATCTCAATTCTTTCCACAGATGGCCTCCCCTCAGCATCAATTTCCCCCTCTGCGGGGACCAACATGAGGTGTCGGCCTTGACCGACACCTCACGTATTTCCCACTTTTTCCCTTGACACCACTACCTCCCATGTTCTATTCTTGTCTTGTGCACACCGTGCCATACCCAGTCCTGTGCCAGTCTCAAAGACAGGCGTTGTTGCATATCCTGTATGCAGGCGGGACGCAGTTCTGCAGCGATCCATTCCCAGAGACCATGCTTCGTGGATACTGCATCGCAGAGGGATACAGAACAATTTACTTTCCATTGCGCCGTTTCTGTGTCCCAACTTTTGGGAATACACCCTGTACATTGTCCTGGATTTGTCATAGTCATCATTTCATTCGGCATTTTCGAGATTTCACTGTCTCAAGCCTGCATTTCTATGCGTGATATTCCGCATCTCATCTGCCAATATCCGCGTTTCCAAGGCCAGAGACGGTCTGATTTCTCAAAAGTCAGGTAGCTGCTGTGATTTTTATGCATTTCCCTATTGTTTTACCAATTCTTCTGTGCTAAACTAGCTAAGTCTTCACTCGCAAGCAAAGGAGGGGTTCTTATGCGCATAGCAATCTGCGATGACAGCAAGCTGGATCTGGATATGATCTGCGACCTCATGCGCAACTGCTTCGCCGAAACACCCTTACACCCCGAGCTCGTTCCATACATCCGCAGCCAACCGCTGCTGGACGATGTGCAGGACGGCACCTGGTTCGATGTCGTCTTCCTGGACATCATGATGCCCGGTGATCTCGGAATCGATGTGGCCCGCAATCTGCGCAAGGTTGGTTTTGACGGCGACATCGTCTTCCTCACCGCCACCAAGGATTTCGCCGTGGACTCCTACGATGTGAACGCCACCGGCTATCTCTTGAAGCCTGTGAGCGTGGAGAAGCTCAACATGGTGTTGGCCCGGCTCATCAAGAACATCACCGTGGGTGTGTACTCCATCCGGCAGCGTGCCAACCTGATCCAGGTCCCCCTCTCTGAGATTCTCTTTGTGGAGAGCCGGAACAACCGCTGCATTCTCCACCGGGCGGGCGGCCAGGAGTATACCATATACAAGAAGCTGGACGAAATCCAGGAGGAGCTCCAGGACAAGCGCTTCCTCCGCTGCCACCAGAGCTATCTTGTAAACATGGACCACATCCGCAGCGCAGACAGCCGTGCTTTTATCCTCTCCACCGGTGAGAACGTGTACATCCGCACCCGCCAGGTACGGGCCATGCGAGACGCCTACCTGGCATACAGCAACGAGCGCCGGCCCGGCTGGCGCCAGTCCTGAGCCAACAGAACAGCATTTCCAAGACGGCGAGCGCTCCTCGCCGTCTTGTTTTGCCTCCAGGCCACCCTGCCGCAGGACGGCCGGACCTTTCCAGATTCGGCGAAAGCACCAGATTCAGCACCGTTTCCGGCCCCTGTGTCCATAAAGGTGGAAAAACTTCCGAAAATCATTCCCCCCGGCGTATTTTGTGGTATAATGCCGCCAGATTTTCCGCATGTACGCGCCCTGGAGGTATCCCCGCCCCATGTCAGACGAACACAACCATCAGAAAAAGGTCGCGGTCATCAGCGACCTCAGCGGTTTTGGCCGCTGTGCCCTGGCCGTCTCTCTCCCCCTGATCTCCCGGCTGGGCGTGCAGTGCTGTCCCCTGCCCACGGCAGTCTTCTCCAACCACACCGGATTTCCCTCTTTCTACTTCGAGGACCGGACAGACGGCATCGAGCCCACCATCCGGGAGTGGAAGAAGCTGGATCTCCGTTTCAGCGCCATCCTCACCGGCTTTCTGGGCTCCTTCCGGCAGATCGGCCTGGCGGAGACCTTTCTGGACGCCTTCCAGGACGAGAACACCCGGGTGGTGATCGACCCGGTGATGGGGGATCGGGGCAAGCTGTATGCCACATACACCCCGGAGATGGCCAAAGAGATGAAGAAGCTGGCCTGCCGGGCCCATGTGCTCACCCCCAACCTCACCGAGGCCTGCATCCTCACAGACCGCCCGTACAGCGAGAAGCTCACCAACGGGGAGCTCACCGCCATGGCAGAGGAGCTGGGCAGCCAGGGGCCCGATGCGGTGGTCTTCACCGGCATCCAGCGGGGGCCCTATCTGGAGAACTTCTGCTGGGTGAAGGGCAGCGGCGCCAGCATCGTGCGCACCCGCAAGGTGGAGCCCCAGCGCTCCGGCACGGGAGACGTGTTCTCCTCCATCGTGGCCGCCGGCGCCGCACAAGGGGTCTCCCTCACCAATTCCGTGCGCACCGCGGCCCACTTCATCCGCCGCTGCCTGATCCGCTCCTCGGAACTGCAGATTCCGGAGACGGACGGCGTCTGTTTCGAGGAGCTGCTGGGCTCCCTGCATTTTGAAAAGGAGTGACGTCTCCCATGGAAATTCTCTATGAAGTACACACCGGCCTGTACGTGAACCTCACCAACCGCTGCCCCTGCGCCTGCACCTTCTGCCTCCGCCAGACCCGGAATCAGGTGGGCGCCAGCAGCAACCTGTGGCTGGAGCGGGAGCCCACCGCCGCAGAGGTGATCGAGGCCTTCTCCCACTGGGATCTCTCTCGGTACAAAGAGATTGTCTTCTGCGGCTTCGGCGAGCCCACCTGCGCCCTGGACGTGCTGCTGGAAGTGGCCCACTGGCTGAAGGCCCACAACGCCCCGCCCATCCGGATCAACACCAACGGCCAGGGCAGCCTCATCAACGGCAGGGACATCGCCCCGCTGCTGCAGGACTGCATCGACACCGTGTCCATCTCCCTGAATCACCCGGACCCGGCGGCCTATCAGGCGCTGGTGCGCAGCCGCTTCGGCGATGCGGCCTACCCCGCCATGATAGACTTCGCCCGCCGCTGCGTGGAGGAGGGGCTCCATGTGGTGCTCACCACCGTGGACACCACCATCTCCCACGAGGAGGAGGCCCGCTGCGCCGAGATCTGCAAGGAGATCGGCGCCACATACCGCATCCGGGCCTGGGAGGGCTGAAGACAGTCTTCCCCCCAGACACACACCAGCAAGAAACCGCAAGGAGGTTTTTCCGATGGCAGAGTTCAAGTATGAGATCGCAGAACATGTGGCCGTTCTCAGCCAGAGCGGCAGTGTGAGCAAGGAGCTCAATCTGGTGAGCTACAGCGGCGCCGCGCCCAAGTACGACATCCGCTCTTGGAAGCGGGACGGCGGTGAGGAAAAGCTGCTGAAGGGCATCACCCTGGACAAGGAGGAGGCCAGGGCCCTCCGGGACGCCCTGAACGCCCGGCCGGAGCTCTGAGCACGGTTTCCAGAGAGAACAGCGAAAAAGGACAGCCAGCAGAACACTGTCTGTCCTTTTATCATAAGCGCTGTAAAGGGAGATGCCCTGCCATTGATAAATGTGACGGAGAGCACCGTGGCAACCTGTAAAGGTCCTTCCTTTACAGGCCATCTCAGTTCCGGAGGCTGTGCATAGGCGCGGGAATCCTGCCGCCCCGGGCGATAAAGGCCTCGGCGCTCTCCGGATGCACCGGCATCACCGGCGCGGAGCCCAGGAGGCCCCCGAACTCCACCGTGTCCCCTACCCTCTTGCCGGGGGCGGGGATGATGCGCACGGCGGTGGTCTTCTGGTTGATCATGCCGATGGCCGCCTCGTCTGCGATGATGGCGGAGATGGTGGAGGCGGGGGTGTCTCCCGGCACGGCGATCATGTCCAGGCCCACGGAGCAGACGCAGGTCATGGCCTCCAGCTTGTCCAGGCCCAGCACCCCGGACCGGGCGGCGGCGATCATGCCCTCGTCCTCGCTCACCGGGATGAAGGCGCCGGAGAGGCCGCCCACGCTGGAGGAGGCCATCACGCCGCCCTTCTTCACGGCATCGTTGAGCAGGGCCAGCGCGGCGGTGGTGCCGTGGGTGCCGCAGACCTCCAGGCCCATCTCCTCGAGGATCCGGGCCACGCTGTCTCCCACCTCCGGGGTGGGGGCCAGAGACAGGTCCACGATGCCGAAGGGCACCTGCAGCCGGGCGCTGGCCTCCCGGGCCACCAGCTGTCCCATACGGGTGACGCGGAAAGCGGTCTTCTTCACCGTCTCGGCCACGACATCGAAGGGCTGTCCCTTCACCTTCTGGAGGGCGTAGTGCACCACGCCGGGGCCAGACACCCCCACGTTGATCACCCGCTCGGCCTCGCCCACCCCGTGGAAGGCGCCGGCCATAAAGGGGTTGTCCTCTACGGCGTTGCAGAACACCACCAGTTTGGCGCAGGCAAAGCCGCCCCGGTCTTTCGTCCGCTCCGCTGCGGCCTTCACGGTCTCTCCCATGAGGCGCACGGCGTCCATGTTGATCCCCGCCTTGGTGGAGCCCACGTTTACGCTGGAGCAGACCAGTTCGGTCTCCGCCAAGGCCTCGGGGATGGCGGCGATGAGGCGCCGGTCCCCGTCTGTAAAGCCCTTCTGGACCAGGGCGGAGAAGCCTCCGATGAAGTTCACGCCCACCTCTTTGGCGGCGGCGTCCATGGCCTTGGCGAAGGGCACGCAGTCCGCGCCCTGGGAGGCCCCGGCCACCAGGGCGATGGGGGTGACGGAGATGCGCTTGTTCACCACGGGGATGCCGAACTCCGCCTCGATGTCCTCCCCGGTCTTCACCAGGTTCTGGGCGGAGGTGGTGATCTTGTCGTAAATCTTGCGGCAGGCCGCCTTGGGATCGGGGTCGCAGCAGTCCAGGAGGGACACGCCCATGGTGATGGTGCGGATGTCCAGGTGCTCCTGGTCGATCATGTGGATGGTGGAGAGAATGTCACTGTTGTTCAGCATGGCGGGGTCCCTCAGATGCGGTGCATGGCGTCAAAGATATCTTCCCGCTGGATGCGGATATCCAGGTCCCGGGCGGCGCCGGCCTCGGTGAGCTCCTGCTTCAGCTGGCTGAAGGGCACGTTGGCACAGCTCACGTCCACCAGCATGATCATGGTGAAGTAGTCCTGGAGCAGGGTCTGGCTCAGGTCCATCACGTTGACGTTTTTCTCACTCAGCAGGGCGCAGATGGCGGCGATGATGCCCACCTGGTCCTTGCCGAATACGGATACGATTGCTCTCATTCGTGTGATTCTCCTTTTGGTTTGCTCATCTGCGGCTCAGCCCAAATCGTCCAGGGCCAGCTGGAAGGCATCGGAGAGGTTGTCCAGGAACCAGTTCAGCTCCTCCATCTCCATGGCCCGCAGCGCCGCCTTGATCTCGTCTGCCGCCCGGCGGAACTCGCTGTTGCCCGCCTTCAGCTCCTCGATGCACTTCAGCCAGGCGGCCAACTTGTCTGCCGCCTTCACATAGGGGCGCACCGCCTGGTCCTCCTCCCGCACCAGAGGGGCGTAGACGGACTTTAGCACATCCGGCAGCTTGGTCAGGAGCTTCTCCTGGGCCACCGCCTCCACCGCCTTGTATGCCCCCTTCAGCTCCGGGTTGTAGTACTTGATGGGGGTGGGCATGTCCCCGGTGATGATCTCAGAGGTGTCGTGAAAGAGGGCCACCACCGCAGCCCGGTTCGGGTCCACATCTTTGTGGAACACCTCCTGGCCGATGGACGCCAGGGCGTGGGCCAGCACCGCCACCTCGTAGGAGTGCTCCTCCACGTTCTCCGTGCGGGTGTTGCGCATCAGCGCCCAGCGGTTGATGTAGCGCATGCGGAATATGTAGGCAAAAAAGCTGTATGCCATGGAATCCCTCCTTCTCTGCCGGGAGTATATCAGTTCCGGCGGGCGTTGTAAAGCTGTACAGACGGCCCAACTTGGTGTATAATGAGCCAAAAATTCCGGGGGAGGACCCTATGAAAATTGCCATCTACACCTTGGGCTGCAAAGTGAATCAGTATGAGTCCCAGGCCATGGAGCAGGAGCTGCTCCGCCGGGGCCACACCATGACGGACTTTGCCGGGCCCGCAGACGCCTATATCATCAACACCTGCACCGTCACCGCCGTCTCAGACAAGAAGTGCCGCAACATGATCCGCCGGGCCCGGAAAGGCGCCCCGGAGGCCGTGGTAGCGGTGTGCGGCTGCTTTGCCCAGACAGACCCGGAAGCCGCGGCGGCCCTGGGGGCAGACCTGGTCATGGGCAGCGCCCATCGTATAGAGTTTCTGGACAAGCTGGAAGCCCTTCTGAAGCAGCGGCAGGCCCCGATTGTATCCGTGGACCCCGCCATGGCCCGCCGGGACTTCGAGCGGCTGCCGGCGGGCAGCGCCATCGGCAGGACCCGGGCCATGCTGAAGATCGAGGACGGCTGCACCAACTTCTGCACATACTGCATCATCCCCTATGCCAGAGGGCCGGTGCGCTCCCTGCCCACGGAGGAGGCGGTGGCCCAGACCGTGGCCCTCCGGCAGCAGGGCTATCAGGAGGTGGTGCTCACCGGGATTGAGATCTCCTCCTGGGGCAGAGATCTGCCGGGAAGGCCCTCCCTCATCGACCTTCTGGAGGCCATGGCGGCGGAACCGGCTCTGGAGGGGCTCCGGATCCGTCTGGGCTCTCTGGAACCCCGGACCATCACGGAGGACTTCTGCAGAAGGGCCGGTGCCATTCCCGCCCTCTGCGACCACTTCCACCTCTCCCTCCAGGCGGGGTCAGACAGAACCCTCCAGCGGATGGGCCGCAAGTACGACACCGCCCGCTATCTGGAGTCTGTGGACCTGCTGCGGCGGCAGTTTGGAGACCCCGGCATCACCACGGACCTAATCGCCGGCTTCCCAGGGGAGACAGAAGAGGACTTCCAGGAGAGCCTGGACTTTCTGCGCCGCTGCGCCTTCTCGGCAGTTCACGTCTTCCCGTACTCCCGCCGCCCGGGCACCCCGGCAGACAAGATGCCGGACCAGCTGTCCCGAGAGGAGAAGGAGGAGCGGTCCCGGCGGGCCATCGCCGTGGCGGCGGGACTGGAGCGGCAGTGGCTCCTCCGGCAGAGCAGCCTGCCCCGGCTGGATGTGCTCTTCGAGGACTGCAGAGACGGGGTCTGGCGGGGGCACACCCGGAACTACACCGAGGTGCTGGTCCCCTCGGCGGAGAATCTCCACAACCGCTGCCTCCCGGTGCGCCCCAGCGGCATCGGGGAGAGCTGGGTCACCGGGACCCTGCTCCCCTAGACGAAAAACCACACTGGTTCTTGCATCCCCCTCTGGGGTGTGCTAGAATCTGGATAGACTACATATTGAGAAAGGGGTTCCACCTGTGCCCTCTATCTTCCTCACCGCAGATCCCGCATCTGCCACGCCGGAGACCCCGGTGATCGATCAGGAGATCATCGAGCAGCTGGAAAACGTCACCGTACACAACATTCTCTCCGCCATCGCCACCACGGCGGTCTGCCTTCTGGTGATCCGGCTCTTTCTATCCCTGATCACCCGCGCCATTCACAAGAGCAAAATGGACCCCCAGGTGGCCAAGCTGGTGGGCATCGCCGTGCGCTTTGTGCTCTACTTCGTGGCCGTGATCCTCATCCTCAGCGCCCTGGGCATCGAGGTCACCTCCCTGGTGGCGGTGCTGTCTGTGATCGGCCTCGCGTTCTCCCTGGCCCTGCAGAACTTCCTGTCCAACGTGGCCGGCGGCATTCAGCTCTTCGCCTCCCACCCCTTCAAGGCGGGAGACTGGATTGAGGCCGGCACCCTGGTGGGCTGCGTGGCCGAGATCGACCTCTTCTACACCAAGATCAACACCCTGGACAACCGCCTGGTGCATGTACCCAACAGCGTCATGGTGACGGAGACCATATACAACCGCAGCACCGAGCCGTACCGCCGGCTGGACCTGCCCGTCTCCTGCTCCTACGATGCCACCCCGGCCCGGGTGCTGGAGACCCTCCGAGCCCTGGTCTGCAGCGACCCCCGGGTGCTCACAGACCGGGACATCTTCGCCCACGTCACCAAGTACGGAGACAGCGCCATCGAGTACGTGGTCCGCGTGTGGGTGCGCAACGAGGACTACTGGGACGTGAATTTCTACCTGCTGGACAACCTGAAGCCCACTTTGGACGCCGCCGGCATCGAGATCACCTACCCCCACATGAACGTCCACGTCTCCCACGATGGCAACAACAACCTGAAAGACTACCCGCCGGACCTCACCTGACTCCATCCAGTCTAAAAAAGCATTGCGTGATGGTTGAACCGTTCCATTACCCAAAGGAGCCAGCAGGCATCCAACTGCTGGCTCTCTCCGCCATTCTCTGCAGCCTTCTCCAGCGGTTCCCGCAACGGACCGGATCGCTTCTTCGTCTTTCGGCGCCGCTCTGGTCCGCAGGTCCAGGCGGCAGGGAACAGTCTCTACACCATCTCAGGCGCATCAGGCGCTGGACTGATCCGCCTGCACCCTGTTCTGATCCTTTATAAAGGTAGGAGGTCTGACCCTTGTATCATTATCCAAAAGCGGCCAGGGGCATTCAACTGCTCTTTCTCTCCATCATCCTCGCCATCCTCTCCGCACCCCTCTCCATGCTGGGCATCGGCTCCATCGTGAGCGTGGTGTCCATCGTGCTGCAGCTGGTGGCGCTGTTCATCGCCGCCGGGGACGACAGCGGATATCGCAGCGCCTTATACGCCTCTGTGGCCAACCTGGTCCTGAACCTTCTCTGCAACTTTGTGCAGCAGGACTCCGTGGTATACAAACTGGTGTCCAACGTGAGCAGCATCGTGGCCCTCTACATGACGTACCAGGTGATCACCATCACCTGCTATCTTCTCATGGAGAAGGCCCCCAACGTGGCCTCCCAAGGGCAGACCGTGGCAAAGATCTACGTGATGTGCTTTGTGATCACCTTCATCTGCCGCTTCCTGGAATTGGTGCCCTTCATCGGCCTGATGGCACGGCTGATCTACATTCTCGCCTCTCTGGTAGAGCTGGTGGGGTATGTGCTCTTTCTGGTCTTCCTGTTCCGGGCCTCAACCGCGCTCAAGTGAGCTCCCATCCGGAACAATTACGATCCCGATGGGCAGACGATCAAAAATGCGTGATTTAGAATCCGTCAATCTCTGAGCGGAAGTTTCAAAAGTGAGCTCCCATACCAACCGCTCTGTATTCCCCGTTGTTCCCGAAAAGGAGGCGCCTCCCCATGTACGACTACCCCAATGCATCGAAAGGCATCCACCAGTATTTCATCGGCATCATCCTCAACATCGCCGCCATCCCCCTCACCTTTGTCCTCATAGGCCCGCTGGTGGCGGTGGCGGCCTTGGTCCTGCAGCTCATCGGCTTGCACACCGCCTCCCGGGACGATGGCGGATACCAGTCCGCCTTCTACGCCTCCCTGGCCGAACTGGCGGTGAGCGTGATCAACTTCTCTCTGGTAGAGAACGCCATAGGCGCCACGGTGCTCGCCATCCTCAGCAGCCTCATCTCCCTCTATGTCACCTACACGGTGATCACCACCACCTGTCTCCTGCTCCAGGGCAAGGACGCCGAGACCATAGTCAGGGGACAGAACGTGCTGAAGATATACGTCACCACCACCTTGGTGAGCGTGGTCTGCGCCGTGGTATCCGTCATCCCCATCATCGGCGCCCTGGCCGTGGTGGTCTCCGTGATTTCAGACATCGTAAGCCTAGTGGGCTACGTCCTCTTTATGGTCTTCCTGAATCGGGCGTACCAGTCCCTCGCCTGAGGCAATCCTTCAAGCCGAAAACGGAGCCGCCCGCACGCCGCGGACGGCTCCGTTTTCAGGCCAGGGCCGTGCGACCCCCGCCGGCGCCGGCGGCCCGGTTGGGATAGGCCAGCCCCTGGATGAAGCTGCCGTCCGCCGCCTGGACCTGCCCGCCGATCACCCGGTTGCGGTAGACCAAAAGGGTAGCCTGCACCCCCTGGACGCCCCCGGGATAGTTGGTGATCTCATAGGTGTACCGCTTCACCCGCTGCCCCTGGTATCGGGTGAGATCGAATCCCTGCTCCGCCTGCAGGGCCAGGTAGTCCTGGTAGGAGGCGTCCGTCATCTCCGGGATCAACAGCTCCTCGGTCTGAGGGCCGCCGGAGACCTGCCAGCCCAGCTCGGTGAGGTACGCCACCCGGTCCCGGTCGTCCCGGATGCCCTTCACCTCAGCGGAGGCCGCAGCGGTGCCGCCGGGCAGCCGCAAGGCCAGCCCGGCGAGGAGGGCGGCCATGCAGAACACCGCCGCCATTCCCAGTGCGATCAGTCTTCTCTTTGGTATCCGCGCTGTGATGATCACCAAATGAACCACTCCCTGTCTGAGTCTGAAGACTCTGGAGAATGGTATGCCCTTCTCCCTCCCTTTATGACACAGCCCCAGTCGCATCCCCTATAATAAGGAAGGAAGTGTCTCCCCCATGGATCGCCTGGACAAACGCCTCGCCGGCACCGGCCGCTGGAGCCGGAAAGAGGCCCGGGAGCTCATCAAGGCGGGCCGGGTCTCGGTGTCCGGCAATGTCTGCCGCAACCCGGAGGAAAAAGTGCCCGCCGAGGCCGCGGTGTGCGTAGACGGGCAGGCCCTGGACGGGCCCGGCCCGGTGTATCTCATACTGCACAAGCCCGCTGGCCTGGTCTCCGCCACGGAGGATCCCCGGGAGGAGACGGTGCTGTCCCTGCTGCCCCCGGCATATCAGAGGCGGGGCCTCTTTCCCGCGGGGCGGCTGGACAAGGACACCGAGGGGCTGCTGCTCCTCACAGACGATGGCCCCCTGGCCCACAAGCTGCTCTCCCCCAGGCGCCATGTGGACAAGGTGTACTACCTGGAGGTGGACGGGGTGCTGGACGAGACCGATGTCCAGGCCGCCCGGGACGGCATGGTGCTGGCAGACGGCTTGCAGTGTCTCCCGGCAGATCTGGAGATCCTCTCCGGCGGCCGCAGCGCCCATATCACCCTTCACGAGGGAAAGTACCACCAGGTGAAGCGGATGCTGGCCGCCCGGGGCAAGCCGGTGACCTATCTCAAGCGGATCCGCTTCGGCCCGCTGAATTTGGACCCGGACCTGCCCAAGGGCAGCTGGCGGCCCCTCTCCCCGGAGGAGATCGCCCTTCTCCAGAATCACGGCTGAGACAGCCTCTCCCCCGCTCCCGCCTCGGGAGCGGGGGTTTTCCGCATCTCCACTTCAAAACACCTGTCCCCGTCTTCCAGTCTCCCCGCTTTGCCATGCACTGCGGGCATACCTCTGCGCCCAATCCCCTTCCCAGAATGCACAGGCATTTTACAATCCTTGTACATTGGTAACTTCTGTTAGGTTGTCCGCAGCTGGCAACACAGGCCATTGTACAAGGCCGGCCCGCTTCCACAATTTCAACCAAAAAATGGTGGGGATTTTGGGCAAAGGGCCGAACTTTTCGAAAAAGTCCACAAATATTCTTCAAAAAACTGTTGAAATTAGCTAGCGGACCGTATATAATGTGCCCGCAGCAGGAAAACAGGTGTTTTGGAATGGGGATGCGGCCCCGCAGCCGCAGGGAAAGGAGTTTTACGAAATGTCCAGCCGGATTTTTCAAAGTATCGTTCTACAGATGAAGGACTGTTCAGACCGGGCTGTGGGCGTCATCGATGAGCAGGGCACCGTAGTGGCCTGCAACGAGTTGGCCTGCATTGGGGAGCGGTGGTCTAACGCAGCAGCACTGCTGGCCGCTGATCCGGATAGCTCCCTTGCCACCGGCGGCTACACCTTCAAGACCTTGCCCGGTTGGGCGGGGCAGTTCGACTATGCGGCATTCGCCCGCGGCGAAGACGAGCAGGCCGCCCTGATCGTCAACATGGCCGTCATCGCCCTCAACGGCGCCAAGGCGTACTACGAGGAGAAGCACGACAAGGCCACCTTCGTAAAGAACATTCTCTCAGACAACATCATGCTGGGAGACCTCTATGTGCGGGCCAAGGAGCTGCACTTCGCCGCCGAGGTTCCCCGCGCCGTCATCCTGGTCCGGCAGCTGGGGCTGGCGGACGTCACCGCCGTGGATGTGATCGCCTCCCTGTATCCGGACCGGCAGCAGGACTACGTGGTGAGCATCAACGAATCCGATGTGGCCCTGGTAAAGCAGCTCACCGAGAACACGGACATCCGGGATGTGCAGAAGATCGCCCAAAACGTACAGGACGCCGTCACCCGGGAGCTGGGCATCAAGACCGTAGTGGGCGTGGGCACCATCGTGGGCCACATCCGGGATCTGGCCCGGGCGTACAAGGAGGCCCAGATCGCCATCGATGTGGGCAAGGTCTTCGAGCAGGAGCGCTCCATCATCAGCTATGAAAACCTGGGCATCGGCCGGCTGATCTACCAGCTGCCCACCACCCTCTGCGACATGTTCCTCCGGGAAGTCTTCAAGAAGAACCCCATCGACTCCCTGGACCAGGAGACCCTGTTCACCATCAACAAGTTCTTCGAGAACAACCTGAACGTGTCCGAGACCGCCCGCAAGCTCTTCGTCCACCGCAACACCCTGGTGTACCGCCTGGAGAAGATCAAGAAGCTCACCGGGCTGGACCTCCGGGAGTTCGATGACGCCATCACCTTCAAAGTGGCCCTGATGGTAAAGAAGTACCTGGTCTCCCGGGGCATTGATTCCTGATATCTCGTCCCATGGCTGCGGCGCCGCTGGCGCCGCAGCCCTTTCTCTTGTCCGCCCGTTCACAGATTTTTTAAGCTTTTACCAGCACAAATCAGAATTCCAGAGGTTGACACGCCGGAGCGCTGCGCATATAATGTAGTTTCGGCGGGAATCGTGCAGAGACAGGCTGCTTTCCGCGGCGGGGCCCTTGCGTGCCCGGCGCCGCGCCGCCATCCGAACCGAGATTCTAGGAGGGTCCGCCATGATACGGCTGATCGATGTCTATAAAGAATACGATAACGGCACCAAGGCGCTGAACGCCATCGACATGCGCATTGATGACGGCGAGTTCGCCTTTCTGGTGGGCCCGTCCGGCTCCGGCAAGTCCACCATCATCAAGCTGATCACCGCCGAGGAGTCTCCCACCGCCGGCCAGGTGGTGGTAAACGGCTTCAACCTGAACAACATCCGCCACTGGCAGATCCCCTACATGCGCCGGACATTGGGCGTCATCTTCCAGGACTTCCGCCTGAACAAGAAGAAGACCGTGTGGGGCAATCTGGAGTTCACCATGCGGATCATCGGCGCCAGCCGCAAGGAGATGCGCCAGCGGATTCCCTATGTACTGGACCTGGTGGGCCTCACCGATAAATCGGACGCCCTGCCGGACGAGATCAGCGGCGGCGAGCAGCAGCGGGTGGCCATCGCCCGGGCCCTCATCAACAACCCGCAGATGATCATCGCGGACGAGCCCACCGGCAACCTGGACCCCACCTTCTCCCTGGAGATCATGACCCTTCTGGAGCGGATCAACGCCATGGGCACCACCATGCTGGTGGTGACCCACGAGAAGGATCTGGTGAACCGCTTTGGCAAGCGGGTCATCGCCATCAAGGACGGCGAGCTGATCCGGGACGCCCAGGGCGGCTACGGCAGGCCGGTCTGAACGCCCTGCGCAGCACATACCATGTAAGGAGGGAATACGCATTGCCTCCCACGGATCTTCCCGGGACTTCATGCGTTGAACGATGAAAAAACACGGATTTAATCTATTCTATTTCATACGGGAGGGCTTTGCCAGCATCTTCTCCCACGGGTTGATGTCTTTTGCAGCTGTCTGTATGATCGTGGCCTGTCTTTTGATCATGGGCTCCTTCAGCCTGCTGGCGGTGAACGCAGACAACCTGCTCAGCGAGGCCGAGGACGACAACGAGTTTCTGGTCTTCATCGATGAGACCTTCACAGACGACCAGATCAATGCGCTGGGGGCCCAGATCATGGCCCTGCCCAATGTAGACGCCGCCAACGTGCGCTTTATCCCCAAAGAGGACGCCAAGGCCACCTACATCGAGCGGTACGGGGATGAGTCCATGTACGCCTCCCTGCCGGACGAGGTGTTCCGGGACCGGATCTCCATCCATGTGCTGGACCTGTCCAAGTTCAAGGAGACGGTGGACGCGGTAAAGGCCCTGGAGGGCGCCGCCAACGTCCGGGACCAGTCTGAGCTGGCCATGAGCTTTGTGGCGGTGCGCAACGGCGCCACCGCCCTGGCCACCGTGCTGGTGGGTCTTCTGGTGTGCGTGTCCCTCTTCATCATCGCCAACACCATTCGCCTCGCGGCCTTCACCCGCAAGGAGGAGATCGCCATCATGAAGATGTGCGGCGCCACAGACGGCTTTGTCCGCTGGCCCTTCCTCATCGAGGGCCTCGTGCTGGGTCTCACCGGCGCCATCGTGGCCTTCTTCCTTCAGTGGGGCGTGTATATCCTGGTGCTGCAGGGCCTGGAGGAGAGCGGTGTGTTCTCCATCTTTGTCCCCATCCCCTTCCTGGAGATCTGGAAGATGGTGCTGGCGGTCTTCTGCGGCGCCGGCGCCCTCATCGGCATGGTGGGCTCCGGTCTCGCCATCGGCAAGTTCCTGCAAGTATAATCCAACCCATATCCGTCCGGATGTCCGCCGGGACATCCGGACGCTGCACGTACACCCCAGTTGAGGAGGCACCATGAAGAAAAACGTACGAAGACTCATCGTGATCCTGCTGGCCCTCGCCATGCTGTTCTCCATCCTGCTGCCGGCACTGTCCATTTTGGCCCAGGCCAGCGGCAGCGGGGGCAGCGATGACGTCACGGAGGAGGAGATCGATGCCCTGGAGGATGAGCTCGCTGAGGCCCGGCGCCGGCGCACCGCGGCCCAGCAGGAGCTCAATGCCATCCGGGGCGATCTCAGCCGTGCCCAGCAGGCGGTGAATCTGGCCCAGCAGCAGCTCCTCCTCACGGAACAGTCCATCGATGCCACAAAGCAGCTCATCGTGAACCTGGGAATCAAGATCGAGCAGACCAAGGCGGACATCGCGGTGAAAGAGGGCGAGATCGCCCAGACCCAGGAGGATTTGAGGCAGACCCAGATCCGGCTGGACAACCTGGCCCAGCGGATCGACAGCACCCAGCAGAGGCTGGAGAACCTGGTCCTGCAGGAGGCGGAACAGACCCAGGCCTATTACGACCACATCCGCTGGCTGGAGGAGACCGGTCCCCTTACCTACATCGCCGTCCTGCTGCAGTCCGGCAGCTTCGCCGAGCTGTTGGACCAGACACTGGTGATCGGCAACGCCATGGACTACACCAACGACATCCTGGACCGGCTGGAGGACACCCAGATGGAGATGTCCATCACCGAGACGGACCTGGAGGAGGACAAGGCGGAGCAGGTGGAGGTCCAGGCCCAGCAGGAGGAGCAGCTGGCCATGGAGGAGCAGCAGAAGGCGGACCTGGAGGCGGAGCAGGCGAAGCTGGAGACGGACACCGCCAACCAGCAGCAGTATCAGAAGGACCTGGAGGCCCAGCGGGTACAGTACATCGCAGACCGGGATGCGGCCCAGAAGCTGCTGGAGGAGATCGCCGTCACTGAGAGCGCCTACGCCCAGGAGGCCGCGGCGCTGGCGGCGGAGGAGGCCAACATCCAGCGGGCCCTGGCCACGGCGGAGCAGAAATATCAGGAGCAGCTGGCCCGGCTTCAGAACACCGGCGCCTGGTACTGGCCCCTTCCCGGCAAGTACAGCCTGTCCTCCCTCTTCGGCGGCAGATACCTCTTCGGCCGCTGGGACAGCCACACCGGCACAGACATCCCCGCCCCGGCGGGCACGGAGATCCACGCGGCCCAGGGCGGCGTGGTGAGCTACGTCAGCTCCAACAAGAACTCCTCGTACGGCTGGTACTGCATGATCAGCCACGGCAACGGCTACGTCACCCTGTATGCCCACCAGCGGGTGAAGCCCATCGTGTCAGAGGGGCAGACGGTGGCCAAAGGCGATGTGATCGGCTACGTGGGCACCACCGGCAACTCCACCGGCAACCATCTCCACTTTGAGCTCCGGCTCAACGGCGCCCGGGCGGACATCCTGCAGCTGTTCCCCAACACCACGTTCTACATGAACGGCGTGAGCTGGAAGGGCAACCAGTACCCCGCCGGGCTGAAGAACTGAGAAACACAGAAGACCACCCAAGGCGCAGGGCATCATCTCCCTGCGCCTTCCTTTCCATCGCAAGGAGGTTCTCATGCATATGAACTCATCTTCCCGGCGCCCTGCGGGAAGGCGCTTGCCCCTGTGGCTGATCCTGCTCCTCTACACGCTGGTCCTGGCCCTGATCGGGACCGCTGTCTTCTGCGCCGTGATGGGGCGGCCCGGCCTCACCATGATGAAGGCCTATCTTCTGGCCAAGTTCGCCTTTGTGGAGAAGGACGCAGATCTGGACAGCGCCGTAAACCAGGGGCTGAACAGCTTTGTGGACGGGCTGGGAGACCGCTGGTCCTACTTCCTGGATCCCTCGGACCTCACCGCCACCTCCGAGCGGCGGGCCAACAGCTATGTGGGCGTGGGGATCACGGTGCTGCAGCACAGCCGGGAAGACGGCCTCCTGGTCCATGCCGTGTCCAAGGGCGGGCCGGCAGAGCAGGCGGGCATCGTCCCCGGGGACGTGATCACCGCCATAGACGGCACGCCCATGACGCCGGACAACCAGGAAACCGCCACAGACCGCATCCGGGGGGAGGCGGGCACCTCGGTTACCCTCACTGTGCTCCACGCGGACGGCACCGCCGAGGACATCGTGTGCACCCGGGCCAAGCTCCACAACGCCTCCGCCATGAACCTGATGCTGGAGAACAACCTGGGTCTCGTGCGGCTGGAGAACTTCTACAGCGGCGCCGCGGCCTCCTTCAAGGAGAACGTGGAGGCCCTTCTGGCCCAGAGCCCGGAGGGCCTCGTGATCGATGTGCGCTCCAACCCCGGGGGCTACGTGGATGAGCTGGAGAGCATCCTGGACTACCTGCTGCCGGAGGGCCCGGTGTTCCGGATGAAGCCCCGGTGGGGCATGGAGACGGTGCGGGAGAGCGATGCGGACTGCATAGACCTCCCCATGGTGGTGCTGGTGAATGCAGACACCTATTCCGCCGCCGAGCTTCTGGCCGCCCAGCTCCGGGAGAGCGTAGGGGCCAAGATCGTGGGGGAGGTCACCTCCGGCAAGGGCTACTCCCAGATGACCTATTCCCTGCCCAACGGCAGCGGCATGGGCCTCTCCACCGCAGAGTACACCACCGGCGGCGGCCACTCCCTGATCGGGGAGGGCATCACCCCCGATGTGGAGTTGGAGATGGACCGCTCTGTCCCCCTCATGGGGGAGGCGGACACCCAGCTGCAGGCGGCGGAGGATCTGCTGCTGCAGCAGGGCTGAAACCACACTGAGACGAAAAAGGAGGCACCCATGGCCACCAAAGAACAGAACATCGACATCTTTCAGGACACCGCGGCGCTGTTTGCCGGGCTGAAACCCAGCATCCAGGCGTCCATAGACCACACCGTCCTCTTCCCGGAGGGTGAGACACCGCAACTGCCGGCGCCCCGGTGCGCCCACACGGAGGTGCTGGTCTCCCGCCGCCGGAGCCTGGCAGCCGCCAGCCGGTACAGGGGAAAACACATCGCCGTGCACAACTTCGCCTCCGCCACCCACCCCGGCGGCGGGGTTACCCGGGGCAGCAGGGCCCAGGAGGAGTGCCTCTGCCGCTGCTCCACCCTGTATGCGGTGCTCAGCGCAGACCGCTTCCAGGCCCCCTTCTACCAGTATCATCGAAGCAAACCCGGCACACTCTACACGGACCGCACCCTGTACACCCCGGGCGTTTTGGTGCTGAAGACGGATGAGGACCTGCCCCGCCGCATCCCGGAGGCCCAGCGGTTTGCCGTGGACGTGATCACCTGCGCCGCCCCCAACCTGCGGCAGAGCCCGTACAACCGCACCGTGCTAAAGCCGGACGTCCTCCTCCAGATGCACGTAAAGCGGGCCCGGCACATGCTGGCTGCCGCCGCATCCCAGGGACCGGAAGTGCTGATTCTGGGTGCCTTCGGCTGCGGCGCATTTCAGAATCCCCCGGAGGTGGTGGCCCGAGCGTACCAGCAGGTGCTCCGGGAGATGGACGGCATCTTCCCCACCGTGGAGTTCGCTGTCTATTGCCCGCCGGGGGACAGCGCCAACTACGATGCCTTCTCCCAGGTCCTGGCGGGCCTCTGAGACGGGTATATCAGACACAGTGTAAGACAGCAGCGCACCGGCATCCGGTGCGCTGCTTTCCTGTCTCTGGCGGCAGATCTCCCGCCCGGGGCCCCGGCATTGGGCGGCAATTGTTGCCGCTCTTTTGGATCCGTGGGACAATATCCTACAATTTCCGCAAAAAAGCGAAAAGAAAAGCCCATACCTTTCCCTTGGTATGGGGTGCAACTGCGGCCGCATTGCCGGTATGTATGCTTGGCACGGTTGGACTGCCCGAACCATCCGCCGTCCCCGCCCCCACCTCGGGTCCTCTGCCGCGAGATGGGGACTAGAAGCCGGCCTGCGCCAGTTTCTCCATGTTCTTGCGCTTCAGCTCCATGGAGCTGTGCACATAGCGGTTGATGGTGATGTTGGCGCTGGCGTGGCCCATCACCTCCGAGAGGCTCTTCATCTCAAACCCGGACTCCACGCAGCGGGTGGCAAAGGAGTGCCGCAGGGTGTGGAAGTGGACGCCGGACATGCCGCAGGTGAGGGTGAGCTGCTCCAGCTTCCGCTGCAGCGTCCGGGGCTCCATGTACCGGCAGGTGCCGGTGAGGAGATATGCGTCCGGGTTGTTGGGGTTGAAGCGCTTGCAGAGCTCCACGGTGTCCCAGGTGAGGGGGATGTTCCGCACGGCGTTCTCCGTCTTGGGGGTGCTGATGGTGATCAGGGTCTTGGGGCCGTCCCCCGCCAGATTGCCCACCCGGGCCAGGGACTCCGTGATGGACACCTGGCGGCCGGAGAGGTTCACGCTGCCCCACTTCAGGGCGCAGATCTCGCCCAGGCGGAGGCCGGTGTGCAGGGCGAAGAGGGTGCCGAAGCACCAGGTCTCCCGGCTGCCCTCCATGACGTCTATGAGGCGGTGGTGCTCGTCCACCGTGAGCACCCGGGCCTCCGAGGAGGTAACCTTGGGCAGCTCCACATCGGGCACCCGGACCCCGGTGATCTGCTTGGCGGCGTACTTCATCACCTCCAGCAGCACCACCATGATGTCCCGCACGGTCTTGGTGGCCAGCCCGCTGCAGAGGAGCCGGTACTGGAGCTGCTCTGCCACCGTGCAGGAGACCTCCTGGGGCAGCAGGCCGCCCACCGCGGGGATGATGTGCAGGCGGAGGATGGAGTTGTATTTCACCAGCGAGGCGCTCTTCACCCGGCCCGCCAGGGAGTGCTCCCAGTCCACGCAGATGGAGCTCATCCGCCGGTGGGTGTGCACGATCTGGGTGCCGTTGATGAGGCCGGCCTTCGCCAGCTCCACCTGGGCCTTCGCCTCCCCATAGGTGGGGGCATAGCAGTATCCGTACTGGATGCTGCCGTCCACCTTGCGGCCCCGGGGATAGCGTGCCTCCCAGCGGCCGTCCTGCCTCCGATATATGTTTTCACCTTTTTTGCTCATTGACAATCCCTCCGGAATGTGAGTTCGGGCATAAGAATTATACCGCACCCCAAAGCAGACAATTCCAGCATTTTCTGCGCACCGGGGCAAATGGAAGATTTGGCAAGAATTTTGTAGATTCCGGCACTTGTCTCCCACGGTGCAAGCATATATCGGTGCTATCATGATTTATTTCCTGCGTGTCCGTTGTATTATATCATTTTAGATTCCGTCTTTCAAGTTCCGATTTCAGATTTCTTGTCCTCCGTCCAGCCTGTCCCTCTCAGATTCAGCGCTTCAACCCGAGAAATGGCTCCGGAGCTTCGAGGGAAGATTCTTTCCCTCTCGAAAAAAGCAGCAGGTTCCCGTCTTCAGGGCTGTGCAGGCCTTCCCTTGCAGTCTTTTTCCCGGTACACTGCCATTTCGATGGATTTGGCCCGCTCCCGCCTCAGATGGCCCAACATAAATTGATTCCTTTCTTTTGATCCACACCACTCCCTTTCCGCCGGAGACAGCAAAACAGCACGCAAGGCGCATCCCATCCGCGCCTTGCGTGCTGCTTTTTCCCTGTTCAACTATGTCGCTCCTCCATTGGCCGGGCCGGAGCTGTTCCGCCGCCGAAACTGCAGGTATCCCTCCAGGATCAGGCTGGCGGCCACCGCGTCCACATTCTGCCGGTGGGCTTTCATCCTCTTTCCAGAGGCGTGGAGGATCTGGTGGGCCTCCACGGTGGTGAGCCGCTCATCCCAGAGGTGCACCGGGAGGCCGGTCTCCTGCTCCAATCGAGCCGCCATGGCCCGGCAGATCTGGGCTCTGGGGCCCTCGGTGCCGTCCATGTTCCGGGGCAGCCCTAGCACCAGCTCCTCCGGCTGCCGCTCCCGGATCACCCGCTTCAGCTCCTGGACCGCCTTGTCCTCGTTCCAACTGGGCACCACCTCCGTGTAGCCGGCCATCAGGCCGACGGCATCGGAGACGGCAACGCCGGTGCGGGCGTCTCCGTAGTCTATTGCCATGATCCGCATCTTCGTCCTCCTCGTGGGCTGTGTGGAGCGCCATATAGACTCCATCCGTCCAAAGGGCCCGCGAAGCCGCCGGCTTCGCGGGCCGCACTGTTGTCCTGTCTTCTTCTCAGCGGATGGTGGCCAGGGCGCTGTTGGTATACGCCGGGTCTCCCGTGATCTCCCGCAGCACCTGCAGCTGCTCCGGGAACACCACCGGCTGGTTCTCATCACTGAGCTCGATCTCCACCACGGCCTTGTCCTTCCAGAAGGGGAACACGTCCACCTCCAGGTACTGGTGGGCATAGCTCAAAAGATACCGGGTCTTGCGGATGGGCCGCTTGTTGTAGTCCGCGTCCATGAGACGGGTGAGGTACTCGCTCTGGGAGAGGCGGCGCTCGATCTCCACCCGCTTCATGCCGGACACCGGCCGCTTGATGGTCTCATAGTACGCGTAGCTGCCGTTGTCTCCCCGCTGCCGGACCCGGATCTCCTCCCCCTCCGGGGCCATGAGGTACGTCTGGAGGATCTCCACCTTGCTGCAGTTGGGGATGCTCTCCAGCCATGCGATGTCCGGATAGGCGATGAGAAACTTCCGCTCGATCTCCAAAGGCTCCGGCTCTCCCAGGAAGGAGGTGACCTCTTTCACCAGCCGCTTCATCTTGTCCTCGAAGCCGGTGGAGTTGTCTATCACCCGCAGGTGGGGGTGCCCGGTCCAGGCCTCCACCAGCTTCTTGTCCAGGGCCCGGGCCTGCTCCACGGTCTCGGTGCGGGCACTGTTGTTCTCCGTGGTGTAGAAGGCCTCCGCCCCGTTGGCGGCGGTGATGAGGTGGAAGACGGCATCGTAGCTGTCCCGGATCTCCACCTCGGTCTTACCCAGGGAGGCGATGACGAGGTCGAAATCGGACTGGGTCATGTAGGCCTTGTTGTCTATGGCGCCGCGGTCGCAGACGATGAGGGTCTTGTCTCCGGGCATGGAGCGGGCCGCCTGCTCATAGACGCTCTCCTTCTGCAGCTGCATGCGCATCTGGCACTTCTGGTAGTCCACATTGGTGTTGCAGGTCCAGGGGGCCACGCCGCCGGTGATGAGCTCGGTGGCCGTCTCCGAGACAAAGAGCACCGTATATCCTTTCTCGCTGAATGCGTTCTGAATCCAACTCAGTGCGGTAGATTTTCCGGCACAGGGTCCCCCGGTGATGACAATCTTTCGGATCTCCATAGCGCTCTCCCCTATCTCTTTGTCCTGGCGGCCCCGCCGCCCTTTTCGTATACACAAGTTTATCCCCACAGGGGGGATGTGTCAAGGCAATTCTGCGCTTTCTAGAGGGAAAACCGCAAAGAGACAGACAGAATGGGGCCGATTGGGGCCAAGTTCAGCCCAACAGCCCAACATGGCCATCTGTTTTCCTGTCTTTTTGTACAATTCCCGGGGAATACGGTTGCGCAAACAGGCCGTTCTCATTTATAATAGGCAAAAATCAGACCGTTTGGGGGAGTTTCTTTGGCACCACGTTTTCAGATCGAAAAAGGCGTCCTGGACGCATGCTATGACGCAGATGGCGTCTCCGAGCTCCGTCTGCCGGAGGGGATCCACACAATCGATTCATTTGCGCTGGCGCATATCTCCTGCGACAGACTGATCCTGCCAGAAGGATGTAAGGTCTTGCGCGATTGGGCACTCAGTCGGTGTACCGCAAAGGAGATCGTTCTTCCAAAGTCTCTCCGCACCGTGGAGACGGGGGCTTTCGAGGAGTGCTCTGCGGTTGAAATCTCCCTTCCCGAGGGAATCAAGGAACTGGCATACCGGATGTTTCACCTCTGCGCCAATCTGGAGATCATCCGCCTTCCCGCCTCACTCTGTAGGATCGATCGGTCTCTCGGGGTTCTCCCGGCACTGAAGACCATAGAGGTGGCCGAAGGGAATCGGCACTTCCGGTCTGACTGGACCTCCCTTCTCTCCCAAGACGGGAAGGTCCTGTACCAGGTGGCCACCACCGCCTCCGGCACTTACACCATCCCAGACGGCGTGGAGGAGATCGCAGACGGTGCTCTCGCGTACTGTTCCCAGCTCACGGCGGTCTCGATCCCGGATTCTGTACAGGACATCGGTGATCAGGCATTCTGGCACTGTTCCGCTCTCACGGCGCTGCACTTTCCCGATGAGATTCGCACCATCTCAAATCAGGCCTGCGCCTGCTGTTCTGCCCTAAAAGAGGTCCGTTTTCCAGCACGTCTCTGGATCATCGGCAGAGAGGCCTTTTTCGGTGCCCCACTCACCCACATAGAACTGCCCGAGGGCCTCTCCCATCTGGGGAAACACGTCTTCAGTGCGAGAGATGTGGACACCCTGGTAATCCCCTCCACGCTGGAACACATCGAAGAGGAGCCGCTGCTGTTCCATCGCATCCGCCGCCTGACCTACCGCCCCAAGGTCTTGAAGCCGCTTCAAAAGATCTGGAAGTCCTTTGATCCGGTTACCTCTGTCCCCGGCCATGTGGAGGAGCTGGTGGTGGAAAATGTCCAGCTCCGCAATTTGAAATCCCTTCCCCAGTCCCTGATGGCGCCGGCCTGCCGGGGCTACGTCCGCCGGCACAACGGCGGAAAACCCCTCACCCAGAAGGAGATGCAGGCCGTCTCAGAGCTCTCCCACATCGCAAAGTGGGACTGCTGGGCGGATCCCGAGGTAGGCCCCTTCCTGGCGGCCCATAAGCTGGTCTCACCGGAGGACTACGCCGAGGCGGAACGCGGCTTTGCCCGCTATTACATTGGCCAACGGAAGCCGTCTCAGCACGTCAAAGTGTTCCGGTGCATCGGCGATGGCTACTCCGCAGCGGAAAAGCAGCAGGTGCAAGACAGGATCCACGCGCTGGACGCCATTGAATCCGCATTCCAGTGTTCCGATGACCTGGATGACATTACGGCGTCTCACGCTTTCAAGTGGCGCAAGTTGAGAGACGGAACACTGAAGATCTCCGGCTATCTCGGCATCTCTCACGACATCATCCTCCCGAAGTCGATCGGCGGGATTCCCATCACATCCATCGGCCGCAGCGCCTTCTCCGATATAGCGGGGGAGATCCCGGCCTGGCGGCAGGAGACGGCGCGAAACATCTCCTCTGTGGTACTGCCCAACACCATCCGCCAGATCGGCCAATGGGCCTTTGCCGGCTGCAAAAGCCTGGAGCGAATCACCATTGCGGACGATGAGGCGAACCCATGCAGCCTGCAGTCCATCGGCGCAGAGGCCTTCCGGAACTGCACCCGGTTGGAGAGCTTCTCCTTTCCGAGCGGCCTCGAGACGATCCAGGAGGGCTGTTTTGCCCACTGCGCCTCCCTTGCGGAGATCACCGTGCCCGGCACCATACGCGAGCTCCCGCCCCGCGCCTTTGCAAACTGCACCGGCCTGCAGCGGGTTAGCCTGGTGGAGGGCGTTGCCAATGTGGATGCCTCTGCCTTCACCGGCTGCACCGCGCTCACCGCGCTGCAGCTCCCCGCCAGCCTGAAGCTCCAGGACTGGTCTCCCTTCGCAGGCTGCCCGGTGAAAGAGGTGACCGCAGTGCAGGCGGCCTTAGTACGGCACCTCATAGCGGTCCACGGCATCCACGGGATTGCCGTAAGAACGGCAGTGGACTGCAAGGGAGACGGAGAGACAGTCCCCATCGCCTCTGCACCCGCATCTCCACCGCCGCCTTCCTCCAAGAAGGCCTCTGCCGCACCCGTTCTGTTTCACATGGAAAATGGCGTCCTGCTCTCTCTGGACGAGGAGAAATGCAGGCCACGTCAGAACGTACTGTACCTGCCGGAGGGGATCACCGCCATCGGGGAAAATGCGTTCAAGCACACCTTCTGGGACACCATTGTCGTGCCGGAGGGCTGCAGGGAGCTCCAAAAAAGCGCCTTCGAAAACTGCAATGCCAAAGCGATTCTGCTGCCTCCGTCCATCCGCGTGATCGGGGAAAGCGCGTTTGCCTGGTGTAACTTTCTCAAGGAGATCACGATTCCGGAGGGCGTTCAGGCGCTCCCAAGGGACGTCTTTTACATGTGCTCCGATCTCACGGAACTTCACTTGCCCGCCTCTCTCAAGTCTCTCTCCCGGCCCGAAGATACCAATGCTCTGCAGCATATGGAGATTGCCCCGGAGAACCCGTACCTGCAGACCGATGGCAAGGCCCTTCTCTCCAAAGACGGAAAGACGCTCTTCTGGCTTCTGAAAGGTGTCTCCGGGGACTATCGGGTGCCGGACGGGGTCTCCGAGATCGCGGCACATGCCTTCCAGAAGTGCAAAGAACTCACCTCCGTGACCATGCCGGACTCCGTCTCCACCATTGGAAAGGGCGCCTTCGAATACTGTGCCAAGCTCACCTCCCTGCACTTCTCAGACCGCGTGGAGATTCTGGAGGACGATCTCTGTTTTGCGTGTACCGCGCTGAAGGAGGTACACTTCCCCGCGGCACTGAAGAAGATCCAGGAATTTGCCTTTATCGAGACCGCACTCCAACGGGTTGATCTGCCGGAAGGGCTTACATACATCGGGCGTGGTTCCCTCAACATACCCCCTTTGGAGGAGTTGGTAATCCCCTCTACACTGTATGAGATCTTCCACAACGCCGTTGCCTTCACCCACCTGAAGAAGCTGGTGTACCGTCCCAAGTCCCCCTTCGGTATCACCTGTGCCACAGCCGTCAAGAACGAGGTAACGGAAGAGCCCGGCCAGATTGATGAGATCGTCCTGGAAAATGTGCCGCTCAAGCGTGTTGAGGATCTTCCCAACGCCCTTTTGGCCCCAATTTGCCGCGGGTACTTGCGCCAGGTACAGGCCGGAAAGCCGCTCTCCGAGGAGCTCATGAAATGGATCGGGAAGATGGCGCACCGGGCCAAGTGGGACTTCTGGGCAGACCCGGAGATCGGCCCCTTCCTGGTGGAACACAACCTGCTCCCGCTCATGGACTACCTCGAGGCGATGGACGGCATACTTGCCCCAGAGACCGTGACGGGGACCCCGCTCATTGAGCAGCTGCTGGAATACCACAAGCGCTTTCCCGCAAACCGTTTGATAGCCGCACGGGAAAAGTACGCCGCGTCCAAACCATTCATCTCCTATCCAACGGATCTCACCGCAGGGGAGGCCAGGAAGCGGTTCTTCTGGAAAACGCAAAAGAACGGCACCCTGGTGATCACCGGGTACAAGGGCTGGGAACTGGAAGTGGAGATCCCTGAGACCATAGAAGGCGTCCCTGTCACGGCCATCGGCGATGATGCCTTCTCCGCAGTGGACAAGACCATATCGGAGTGGCAGCGGGAGATGCGTCGGAATATCACAGACATATGCTGTCCCAACAGCATTGTATGGATCGGCAATCGGGCCTTCTATCACTGCACCAGCCTGAACATGATCGCTTTTGACGATGAGAGTCCCATCGCTCTCCGCTGGCTCGGCGCAGCTGCCTTTGCCGGGTGCACACATTTCGACATAGGATGTGTACCCTGGGGAACGCGAACGATCCAGCCGTGCTGTTTTGACGGCTGCCAAACCGCTGAGGTGGCAGACTTGGACGGCACCGTTGGCACAATCGGCCCGTACACCTTCAGCAACTGCACCAAACTCAAAGAGGTGCTCCTGTATGAGGGCATCACCGAGGTGGATCCCGATGCCTTCGATCACTGCACCAGCCTGGAGGTCATCCGGCTCCCGAAGAGCCTGGACCTTCCCGATTGGACCCCCTTTGAACATTGTCCCATCCAGCGGGTTTACGCCCCCAAGGGCTCCAGGGCCGCAAAGCTGGCCGCCGCCCAGGGGATCAGAGTCGTCCACCTGTAGCCCCCATACAATCTACAAGAGCAGGCATCCGTCCGGGATGCCTGCTCTTCCGCGTGCTATACGTCTATGGATGCTGCCCACGGCCTGGGTGCCGCCTGGATGGCCTCCCCCGTCTCCAGGGCCTTGTTCAGCTGCAGCCAGGTGTATGCGTCCTCCAGGGCCTCCTCCATGGGGTATGGCTCCGGTCCGCCGGCGAGGTACCGCCCCATGTCCAGCAGCATGGTGGCGATTGCGTACTCGTCCTGGCCGTTCTCCATGCGGATCTCCGGGTGCCAGCCGCTGTCCACCCCCTCGGGCATGGTGAGCCGCGGATCGCCCGGGATGGGAGATGCGGTGAGCTTCTCCACGCAGGGCCGATGGGCCTCGTCTGTGTACAGGATTTTGGTGTCGTACCACTGGCCGCGCTCTCCCCGGAGATCGATATGGCGCATCCGGAGGAAGGAGTGGTACTGGATGCTGTCAAAATCATAGAAGGCGGTCTTGCCCTCCGGATAGTTGAGCTGCGCGTACACCCTCCGGCTCTGGGCAATGGTGCCATCCGTAATAGGGCCAGACCGGGAGTCTGTCCGCTCCACCGGGTTGGTCTGGGCCTGGGCCCGCACGGTGAAGTCCGGCAGCGGATGGCGCGGCAGCTGCAGCATGTGCCGGATCACGGACGCTGCGTGGTGGTCGTGGCAGAGGGACAGTATGAGGGCCCGCGGGGTGCCGAGCACCCCGCGCTCCACAGCCCGAAGGCCGGCGGCAATGATAGGATAGCGGATGTACTGCTCCGCCACCGCCAGCTTGAACCCCCGCCGGTGAAGGTTCCAGAGGGCACAGAGGTCCTCAAAAGTACAGGCCGCCGGGGTCTCGGTGAGCACGGGAACGCCCCGTTCCAGCCAGTGCCGGATCACCGGGAGGCTCTGTCCCTTGGTGACGGCGGAGACCACAAAGGCCGGCCGGGCTGCCAGGAGCTTCTCTTCCCGGCACACCCCAGGAAACCCCTTGCGGCGCAGGAGTTCCGCCTTCTCCTCGGTCCGGCAGAGCATCCCCACACAGGAGAAGAGCGCCGGGTGCTTCTTGGCAATCCGCCCGTAGAATTCGGACCGCCAGCCGGACCCGATCACAGCAAAAGATACCATATCAGCCGCCCTCCTGCTCCGTTGCCGCACGCTCTTCCGCGACAGCTGTCCCTGCGGCCGCCCTCTTCGCCGCCTTTTCTTGCTTCAGCCTTGCGGTCTGGGCGAGGTCCACCATATGGGTGGCATACCACTTCTCCACGCTCTGGTCTCCGCTCTTGCTGAAGCGCAGCGCCCTCTTGCCGCCCTTCTTGCCCCAGGCGTTGTACGCGGTATAGGAGGGCTTCAGCCCGTGCTTCTGGGCATAGACTCGAATGCAGTGCAGGGCGGTGGAGAGCTTGGAGCGGTTGGCCGTACAAACCGCCTCCAGGTAGGGCACACGCCCGTTTCGCCAGTCCCCGTACTTCGCCTCGGAGAGAACACCGATCTCCATCAGCACCTCCACCGGGGCGGCGTACCCCTTCTCCCGGCAGAGCTTCTCCATGGCGGCCTCCACGGCTGCAGTCAGCCTCTGATCGTTCATAGCTCAGTGGCCCAAAAAGACCATCACGGAGCGGGGGCCGATGGCAAACCGGTTGTCCACATCCCGGAGGCCGATGACGGTCTCCTCTGTGGTGTCCACTGCCAGAGACCAGTGGTACCCCCGGGGCAGCACCGGCAGATTGCCGTCCAGGGCCCTCCAGTACGCGTTGGAGGCCACATAGACCAGCTCTGCCCGCTGTCCCGGGGCCTGACCGGCGAACAGCACGCCCACATAGTGGTCCTGGTCCTCGAAGTTGGCCTTCCACGGGTTCACCCCGTGGAAGCTGGCGTCCGGGAAGCCCAGAGCGCCGCCGCTGAGGTTGGTCCGCAGCACCCGGTGGGCCTTGCGGAAGGCGATCATGTGCTGGAAGAAGCGGAACTGGTCCCGGTTCTTCTCCAGGAGAGACCAGTTCAGCCAGGAGACCGGGCTGTCCTGGCAGTACGCGTTGTTGTTCCCGTACTGGGTGTTCCCGAACTCGTCTCCCGCCAGGAACATGGGGATCCCCCGGGAGCACATCAGCAGGGCAAAGGCGTTGCGGATCATCCGCCGGCGCAGGCGCAGGATATCCTCGTCCTCCGTCTCCCCCTCCACGCCGCAGTTCCAGCTGTTGTTGTCGTTGGCGCCATCGGTGTTGTTCCAGCCGTTGCTCTCGTTGTGCTTCTGGTTGTACGCAAAGAGGTCGTAGAGGGTGAAGCCATCGTGGCAGGTGAAGAAATTCACGGAGGCGTTCTTGCGGACCCCGGCATCGTAGATGTCCTGGGACCCGATCATCCGCAGGGCCGCGGCCTGGGCCATGCCCCAGTCTCCCTTGAGATACCGGCGCATGTCGTCCCGGTACCGGCCGTTCCACTCCGCCCAGCGGTTCCAGGCCGGGAAGGTGCCCACCTGATAGAGGCCGCCGGCGTCCCAGGCCTCGGCGATGAGCTTTACATCGGCCAGGACGGGGTCAAAGGCCAGGGCTTGGAGCAGCGGCGGCTCGTTCATGGGGGCGCCGTTCTCATCCCGCCCCAGGATGGAGGCCAGATCGAAACGGAAGCCGTCCACCCGGTATGCGGTCACCCAATAGCGGAGGCAGTCCAGGATCATCTGGTGCACGATGGGGTGGTTGCAGTTCAGGGTGTTGCCGCAGCCGCTGAAGTTCTGGTACCGGCCGTCCGGGGTGAGCATGTAGTACACGTTGTTGTCGAAGCCTTTGAAGGAGAAGAAGGGGCCGTTCTCATTGCCCTCGGCGGTGTGGTTGAACACCACGTCCAGGTACACCTCAATCCCCCGGCGCTTGCACTCCAGGATCAGCCGCTTCAGCTCGTTGCCCTCCCGATTGTACTCCAGGGAGTAGGTGTAGCTGGTGTTGGGGGCGAAGAAGGTCACCGGGTTGTAGCCCCAGTAGTTGTAGAGGGGCTGGCCGTTGTTGTCCCGGTAGTCCAGCATCTCATCGAATTCGAAGATGGGCATGAGCTCGATGGCATTTACCCCCAGCTCCTGCAAATAGGGCAGCTTCTCCATGAGGCCGGAGAAGGTACCGGGATGGGCCACCCCGGAGGAGGGATCCTGGGTAAAGCCCCGGACGTGGAGCTCATAGATGATGATGTCCTCCATGGGGATCAGGGGCGGCTGCCCCTCATCGTTCCAGTCGAAATCGTCTTTCACCACCCGGGCCCGGTAGTGCTGGCCGTGGGGGTTGGGCTCGGCCCACTTGCTCTGGCCGGTCACGGCCTTGGCATAGGGGTCCAGCAGATACCTGGATTTGTCGAAGAGAAGGCCCTTGGAGGGGTCATGGGGGCCGTCCACCCGGTAGGCGTACTCGAACTCGGTGATGTTCAGCCCGAACACGATCATGGAGTACACATTGCCGATGCGGTACCGCTTGGGGAAGGGCAGGATCGCATAGGGCTCTGCCGCCATCCGGTGGAAGAGCAGCAGCTCCACGGAGGTGGCCCCCCGGGAGTACACGGTGAAGTTCACGCCGCAGGGGATGGCGGTGGCGCCGTTGATCTCATAGAGGCCGGGCCGGACGTCAAAGCCGGCGATCCGGTCCAGGGGCACCAGGTGGACGGTGCGGGGCAGGGCTACGGTGGAAGAATCCCATTTTTCCAGCTGCGGTTGGGTGTTTTGTTCCATGGGGTAGATACCTCCTGCTAGGATACAGCCCCGTGGCAACAGGGCTGGAATGTGTCATGGCTCAGAGGACAGCGTTGCTCTGGTCCCCGGCCATCCAGTCTGCCAGGTTTTGAAACACGATCTCCGCCCGAAGGCGCATGGACTCCCGGGTGGCAAAGGCCACATGGGGGGTCACAAGGGTCTTGGGGGCATGGAGCAGCGGGTTTTCCGGGTCCAGCGGCGGCTCGCGGTCAAAGACATCGATGCCGGCGCCGGCGATCACACCCTTCTCCAGGGCCTCCGCCAGATCTGCCGCAACCACCACCGGGCCTCTCGCCACGTTGATGAGCAGCGCAGAGGGCTTCATCATGGCCAGCTTCTCCCGGTCGATCATGCCTCGGGTGGAGGCGTTCAGGGGGACGTGGAGCACCACGATGTCCGAGTTTTGAAGCAGCTCCTCCAGGGACACCTGGTCCACGTAGAAGGGGGCGTTTTCGTGATAGGTGGCGCTGCAGGCCAGGATGTTGGCCCCGAAGGCGTGAAACAGCTCGGCGGTGCGGCTGCCGATGTTGCCGAGGCCCACGATGCCCACGGTCTTGCCCTGGATCTCCCAGCCCACCAGGCCGTCCTTGGTCTTCCCCGCCCGGCAGCGGTCCTCCACCTGCCGGATGTTCCGGGCCAGAGACAGCACCATGCCCAGCACCAGCTCTGCCACCGCCTCGTTGGAGTACCCGGAGGCGTTGCTCACCGCGATGCCCCGCTCCCGGGCGGTCTCCAGCCCCACATGGTCTACGCCAGTGAAGGCGATGTCGATAAACTTCAGGTTGGGACAGGCCCGGATCACCTCAGCCGGCATGGGCATGTTGGCCAAAATCATCCCGTCTGCGTCCTTCGCCTCATCGATCAACCTTGCGGGATCTGTGGTCCTGGCGTATGCCATAAACTCCACACCCTGGGCTTCAAAGGGCTTTTCCAGCGCCGCCAGCTCCTGGTCCGTGATCCCCAGGGACTCCATGATTGCAATTCTCAAAATGGCTCCCTCCATGGCAAGGCCTGTGCCTTGTATTTTCCGGTATCATTGTACCGCAGTTTTCCCCATTTGCAAAGGGGAAACCTTGTGCCACTTTCCACAACACAGGTCCGCTCTATCGCCCATTGGGGAAAAGGCTACCCCGCAGACACGCGTCTGCGGGGCTATGAATCGTCTTCTGTTTGGGGTCTGTCCTCCGGTTTGGGCGGGGCGCTGTACAGAGGGGCTCCGTACAGGGGATTGCTGTAGCAGGGGGCGCCCATCAGATCCTTCAGGTAGATCTCACTGTAGTAGTCCGGCAGGTCATCGTCCGGGGCGGGCTCTTCTTCTGCATAGAATGCCGCGATGATCTCCCGGGCGGCCCGGTTGCTCAGGGTCCTGCAGTACAGCGATTTCGCATAGTGGCTGCAGGCGATGAGGTAGCTCTGCAGCCACTGCTCCTCTGGGGCAGCTGGGCCCTCCGCCTGGCGATACAGGGATCTGGCGTGACTGCAGCAGTAGTCCAGAAAGAGCCGGTGCTCCCAGTCTCCGTGCTCGTCCAGCGCTCTGCCCGGGTAGAGCCGGATCTCGTCCGTCTCATTGTAGAAGAAGCGCTGTCCGCACTCCAGGGTATAACCCAGAAATTGCTTCCGCCGCTGCAGCGCCCTGCTCTGTACCAGGGATTCCTGAAAGAACTCTTTCTCGTGGTCGCAAACCTGATCGCCATCGGTGTAGTTGCTTACGGTTTTCGTCCAGCGCTCACAGAGGTGGGTGGCAGAGCGGGCTTTCTCCAGGTCCCCCCGCAATCTGCCGAAAAACGCCCGGTCTCCATCCTTTTGGGCATTCAGTTTGATGTCCTTGGTGCAGGTCACATGCAGGGATGCGACCTGCTCCCGGTCCAGCACAGTCTCCTCCTCATCGCGGAAGTAGAACTTCACCACATACTCGCACTTTACGATGAGCAGCATGGGATAGGGAATGGCGCATTGAATGGCGTTGGTGAACTCCGCCAGGAAATAGCGCTCCTGCACGGTGTCGTTGATCTCCGCCAGGAGCACCACCACCTCCCCGTCCCGATATGGGAAGGTATACAGCAGGCGCAGCTGCTCCAGTGCCAGATCCAGCGCCTCATATTGCCTTGGGCCCAGGATGGCCTTTCGGAAGAGCGTCTCCCGGCTGATCGATAAGGACACCCGATATCTCTCGGGGAATTGCAGCAATTCTTCCATGTCCTCACCTCACCACCAGGTACTGTGCCAGTTCCAGATCCGCCGGGCCGGTGATTTTGGCGGAGAGGAATGTGGTGCCGCCGGAGCGGAACAGGCTGGTGATCATGCTCTCCCGTTGCACCTGGACAACGGAGTCCACAGCGGCCTGCAGCAATGCGCCAATCCGGGACATATCCGTACGCCAGCGGGTCTCCCGGTCCAGCTCTGCACAGAGCTTTTGGTCCGGTTTCTTCCGGTCCACGCTGTACAGGCGCATGGCATAGAGGGTCTGCGCCCCATGGAGGTGATCATACAGGATGGTGCCATCCTCCCGGACATACACCAGGTAGTACGGGTTAAAGCGATTCATCAGATCGGCATACCGGTTGGGATGCCGGTGCCGGAAGACGAAGATCACCCCAGGCACCTCGCCTTTTGTCACGGCGTAGAGTCCGGAGGGCACGCTGTCTATGTCACGGTACTCCCCCATGTGGGAGACGATGTCCGTGTGGTATTCGCTCATGGTGAGCTCTGCGGTCTGTACCCCGCCTGCCACCTGATCCTCGTCCGGCAGCTCCGAGATGATCTGTCTCAGCTGGTTTTTTCGGTACTCCTCCTCCCGCTTTTTGGCCAGGTCCTCCTCCTCAATCGGGTTATCATCCCCGGTGGAGGCCAAAACCGCCGCCTTCATGCGGTTCTCTACCCGCGTTTTCAGGTTCAGATAGAGGTCCAGGTCCACATCTGGCCAGTAGTTCACCAGTTGGATGACCTTATTGTGGCTGCCGATCCGGTCCACTCGGCCGAACCGCTGGATGATGCGCACCGGGTTCCAGTGAATGTCGTAGTTGATGCAGTAATCACAGTCCTGGAGGTTCTGTCCTTCCGAGACGCAGTCTGTGGCGATGAGAATGTCGATATCCTGCTTGTCCCGGGGGTAGTTTACGTCCCGCTCCATGGAAAGGGGCGAGAAGCTGGCCAGGATCCGCTCGGATTTCCCCACCAGCCCAGGCACCGTAGATTGGGCCGGTCCAGAGCCTGTGACCATGCCGGTGTTCAGGCCCAGTTCCCTCTTTGCCATCCCACTGATGTGGGTGTAGAGATACTCTGCGGTTTCTGCGTAAAAGGTAAAGATCAGGACCTTGCGGTTCTTCTCGTTGAAAGGGTGCTGTGTCTTCTTCCGGATGAGGTCCATCAAGGTCTGCAGCTTGTTGTCCTTCTCTGGGGTGATCGACTGCACCTTGGGAAGGATGTCCTCCAGAGCCTCCACATCGATCCGGATGGACTCTCTCCACGCTTCGCAATTCACATCATTGAGGTCCAGCCGATTCGAGGAGATGGTGATCACATCGGCGCTGTCGTCCTCCTCCTCGTCCTCATTTTCCTCTTTGGCCTCGGCCACGTTGATGGTTCCCACACCGGTCTCCAGGAACCGGTCTATCCCGTCCAGGGTCTCCCGCATGTATTGGATCAAACGCGTAACTGTGAGCACAAAAGAGTGCACCGAGCTCTCCAGGCGTTTCATCACCAGAATCGCCATGACGTACTGTACACCCAGCAGACGAATCACACTGAACAGCAGATTACCGTTGCGGTCCTTGTATTTGTCTTGCCGATCCTCATAGATGAAGCTGCCAGCCCCGTAAGCCGCCATGGTCAGATGCGCAAGGGTTTCGTATAAGATGTCGTAGCTTATCTTCCCCTCGCCCCGCACCAGGGGCGGCCGCATGGAGATGGGAGGTAGCTTTTTTGGAAATGGCCCCAATTTTGAGACATCGTAGAACTGTTGGATCTGCCTGCGGGAGCGGGCAATGGACATGGCATCCATCACCATATAAAAGCTGGGGTTCATCATGTCCGCCAGGGCCGCCATCGAGCGGTCCTCCTCTCTCTGCCAAGCACTATAGGCACGCTGGGCAGCGGTGAACACGCCGGTGAGGGTTGCGCGGGTGTGCAGCCGTTCGGCAAACTCCCCCTTAGGGTTCCGAAACACCAGCGCAAATTGGTTGCGCAGGTCCCGGAAGCTGTTGTTCACAGGGGTGGCCGTGAGCATCAGCACCTTGGTCTCCACGCCCTCCTCCAGGATGTGCTTTTTCAGCATGGAGTAGCGGTTTTCCTTCTTTTTCTCGTTCGGCTTTCTCTTCTTCTTGTTCAGTTTGTCTGTGCCAGTACGGAAGTTGTGGCTCTCATCGATCACCACCAGGCTGTAGCTGCCCCAGTTGATGTTCTCAATGCGCTTGCCGGTATCGGTCTTTCCCTTCACCCGCAGCAAATCCGTGTGGTATAACACATCATAGGAGAGGTGATCTGCCAGCAGCGGATTGGAGGGCAAGCTGGAGCGGAAGGCCAGCCAGTTGCCCCGCAGCCGTTTGGGGCACAGCACCAGCACCTTTTCTCCCTTCTTCTCATAGTACTGGATCACCGCCAAGGCCGTGTAAGTCTTGCCCAGGCCCACGCTGTCCGCCAGGATGCAGCCGTTGTACTGCTCCAGTTTGCTGATAATGGCCACGGCGGCATCCCGCTGGAAGGAGAACAGGATATTCCATGTGGCGCTGCTGGCGAGCTCCTCAGGCTTCTGGATCAGGCTCTCTGATGCCACTCCCAGGGCGTAGTCCCGAAATAGCTGGTACAGCGTGCGAAAGTACACCAGATCCGGGGCCGTCTCGCTGGCTGCCATCTGAAGGGTTTGCAGCACATCGCCTGTGATATCCGTTCCCGCGGGATCCCCCCACATCTGATCGAACATCTTCTGATACCGCTGGGCCTTCTTTCCCGCATAGAAGCGCACCACGCCGCCGCTCTCATCTTCCGCATCGTCCTGTGCCTGATCTGTGCGCAGCTGTGCACTACCCAGCGTGTCCATGGTAAAGGTCCTCAGATGGGTATAGACCAGGGGGAGGCCATGGTACCTGGGCGGGGTGATGAGGATAAAGTGGGCCCGGCGGGCGGCGCCCTCCAGCATCCGGAAAGCGCCCCTCTTCTGCAGCCACTGGTGGCACTCCTGGGACAGGTTCTTCTGGGTGAGCTCCGGGTGGTCTGCCAGCTCCTCCTCTGTGCCCAAAAGGCCGCCTATAGTGTGGTCCTGGGACACACGGCGGGTCTTGTTGTCCTGCTCCGTCTTCTTCACCGCGGAGACCATGGGAAGGTAGAGGAAGCGGAAAGAGACACAGCACTCCAACTGGTCCTGCAGGGCCTGATACGCGTATATGGAAAAGTCTGAACTACAGATAGAGATGGAGCAGCCGGGCTGAATCGCCTCAGACAGCTCATCCAGCAGCCCCCACGTCTGATACCGCTCCTCCAAGCCAACACCTCCCCAGAAAGTGATTTCTACTGTTACAGTGAACTAGTGTAGCACAATTTTCCCGTCTTTGCAACGACATCTTGTGCGTTTAGGTGACATATCTTGACACTTTGTACAGATAGACAGGAAAGCAGCATGCTCAGCCGCCTGTTTCGGCATTTTCCGGCTTTCCCAATCATCCACCGGATCGGCCATTCAATCTCTCCGTCTGCCTCTCATGCCAAATCCAGTCTGGCCTACCGCTGTTGCCGCGGTCCCTCCGATGGTGTATAATGGCGCAACCCCAAGTCCCCCAGGAGGTGCGGCAATGAAGTCCCTGTTTTCCCATCCCAGGCGGCCAGCCAGTGCCCTGCTCGCCCTTATGCTGTTGGTCTGCTGCGGCTGCTCTAATGCACCGGCACAGTTCTCCTCAACCGGCACCCGTCTCACCGTCTACGCCTTCTCCGCCGGGGCGGCAGACGCCTTTCTCCTCACCTCGAAGACCGCGGCGGTGCTCATAGACTGCGGGGAAAAGGGCTTCGGCAAAGAGATCGTACAGCACCTGCGCGATCTGGGCATCCAGCGGTTGGACTACCTGATCCTCACCCATTTCGACAAGGACCATGTGGGCGGGGCGGCTAAGGTCCTCCAGTCCGTGGAGATCGGCCAGATCCTGCAGTCCAACGTGCCCAAGGACTCCAAGGCATACCGCAGCTACCTGGAGGCCCTGGAGGAGACCGGGGAGACACCGAAGACGGTCCAGGAGGAACTGTCCTTCTCCCTGGACGGCGTTCAGTACACTGTCCTCCCGCCGGCGGAGCACTATGCCGCCAACGAGAGCAACAACTCCTCCCTCATCCTCACCGTCTCCAATGGGGCAGACAGACTGCTCTTTCCGGGAGATGCAGAGGAGGAGCGGATTGCGGCGTTTCTGGACCTCCATCTGGGCACCTTCCAGTTTCTGAAAGTCCCCCACCACGGCCGGTTTGGCGGCGAGACAGAGCACCTCATCCAGGCCATCCAACCGGAGATCGCGGTGATCACATCGTCCGAGGAGGAGCCGGAGGACGCCGCCACGGTGCGCTGTCTGGAGCAGGCAGGTGCCACTGTATGCCTCACAAGGGACGGTCCTGTGGTGATCGAGAGCACTGGAAGCGGCATCACCGCCCGACAAGATCCATCCTAACAGCATCCCCCGACACACCGCTGTGCGCCGGGGGACACTATTTACTCTGTTGGCACAGACTGGTCTGGATCGTCAAGATTCTCCGATGCTGCCATGATGGCCCGGCGGAAGGTCGCCATAAGGCCCTCCATTGGAAATTGGAACACCGCATATCCCATGGCGCAGGAGGTCATGTACTCTTCTGTGGGGACCGCCAGCGGATAGCCATCGTTCATGAGGTACATAAAGCCCTCCGCTTGTACCGGCGTCTCGGTCCAGATGCTCAGATACTCCACCTGCAGACGTACCTTGTGATACAGATTGGGGCAATCCTCATATTCGTCCAGGGCCTTCTCCTCCCCCGCCGCTATATCCCAGACCACTGCGGGGACAATGCCGCCCTCTTTTGGCTCCAACGTGAGGTACGCCCGATGATACGCCCCTCTGCACTGCAGGATCCAGCCCTCCAGGTAGGCGGTCCCCATGGCAAATGCACACGGACAATGCTTTCTCAGCTCTTGGAGGCTCATGTTGCTGCCGTAGGCGATATAGGTCACTGTGGTCTCCTCCTGTTCTCTTTGCCTGCACACGGTGCAGGCTGAAAAAATACCCCGGTGGGCATCAACCTCACCGGGGTATGATCTGTTTTCGCCAGAGCACCCAGACGGTGCCGGCTGTGGAAGATGGATGCTGCAGGACTGCTGATTACTTCAGCTCGACCTTGCCGCCGGCATCCTCGATCTTCTTCTTCAGCTCTTCGGCCTCGTCCTTGGAGACGGCCTCCTTCAGGGTCTTGGGAGCGCCTTCGACGGTGGCCTTGGCCTCGGCCAGGCCCTGGCCGGTGATCTCGCGGACCACCTTGATGACCTTGATCTTGGTGGCGGCATCGAAACCGGTGAGCACCACGTCGAACTCGGTCTTCTCCTCCACTACGGGAGCGGCGGGGCCGGCATTGCTGGCGGCCATAGCGGCGGCGGAAACGCCGAACTCTTCCTCGAGAGCCTTTACGAGCTCGCTGAGCTCCAGAACGGTGAGCTTCTTGTACTCCTCAACCAGGGCATTGATCTTCTCGCTTGCCATGATAAATAAACCTCCTATATGATCGAAGTGTTAATGATGTTCCTGCTCTGCAGGATGGGTTGCCGCCTATTCGGCAGCGGCGGGTGCCTCTTCGGCGGGAGCGGTCTGCTTCTCCACGATGGCCTCGGTGACGGCGGCCAACTGGGTGAGGGGCATGAGCAGCATACCCAGAACCTGAGACAGCAGGACTTCCTTGGAGGGCAGTTCGGACAGTGCCAGCACGTCGTCCAGGGGCAGGACCTGACCGTCCATAAAGCCGGCCTTGATGTTGAACCGGTCGCCCATCTGCTTGGCGTACTTGTTCACGATCCGCATGGGGGCGATGGGGTCGCCCTTGGTGACAGCCATGGACGTGGAGCCGTTGAGCACGTTGTCCAGGTCGCCCAGATTCAGATCGTCCAGAGCCCGGCGGAGCAGAGTGTTCTTCACAACCGCGTACTCCACGCCGTTCTCCCGCAGTTCCTTACGCAGTGCGGTATCCTCGGCCACGGTGATACCCTTGTAATCCACGAGAACGCCGGAAGTAGCGCCGTTCAGGGATTCCTTCAGAGCGGCCACCACGGCCTGCTTCTCGCTGAGAACCTTTGCGTTAGGCATAGTTTGGATTCACCTCCGGATAAAGTAAAGTGCCGCGTTTCGAAAACGCGGCACGAAAAAGCATCGTATGCCGCGATCTCGGCGGGGTTTACACCAGTCTGGCCACCCGCTGTCTTCGAACGCGATGGGGATTATACCAGCCTCCGGAGCCGCCGTCAAGGGGCCCCGGAGAACCAATATCGAAAAAAGTGCCGAATTTCGCTTCAGTCGAGGCTTACACGAACTTGCCGGCGTTGACCTTCACACCGGGGCCCATGGTGCAGGCTGCCACGCAGGAGCGGATATACTGACCTTTGGCGGCGGCGGGCTTGGCGCGGACGATGGCGGTCATGAGGGCTGCCAGGTTCTCAGACAGCTTCTCGGGGCCAAAGGAGACCTTGCCGATGGGGCAGTGGATGATGTTGGTCTTGTCCAGACGGTACTCCACTTTACCGGCTTTGATCTCTTTGACGGCCTGGGTGACGTTGGGGGTGACGGTGCCGGCCTTGGGGGAGGGCATCAAGCCCTTGGGGCCCAGGATCTTACCGAGACGGCCCACGATACCCATCATGTCGGGGGTGGCGACTACTACATCGAAGCCGAACCAGTTCTCCTTCTGGATGCGCTCTACCAGCTCCATGCCGCCGGCGAAATCTGCGCCTGCGTCCAGAGCTTCCTGCACCTTGGCGTCCTTGGCGAACACCAGGACCTTGCGGGTCTTGCCGGTGCCGTGGGGGAGGACGATGGCGCCGCGGACCTGCTGGTCTGCGTGACGGCTGTCCACGCCGAGCTTGACGTGCAGCTCAACGGTCTCATCGAACTTGGCGGTGGCGGTCTTGATGACGAGGGCCATCGCATCGTTCACTTCGTACTGGGTCTGGCGATCCACCTGCTTGGCGGAATCGACATACTTCTTGCCTTTCTTAGCCATGATTCGCTCCTCCTTTCCTTACTTCTCTACCAGAACGCCCATGGAGCGGGCGGTGCCGGCGATCATGCTCATGGCAGCCTCCAGGCTGGCCGCGTTCAGGTCGGGCATCTTGGTCTCAGCGATCTTCTGGAGATCGGCCTTGGACAGGGTGGCAACCTTGGTCTTGTTGGGAACACCGGAGCCGGACTCGATGCCGCATGCCTTCTTGATCAGCACGGGGGCCGGCGGGGTCTTGGTGATGAAAGTGAAAGAGCGGTCGGAGTATACGGTGATGACAACGGGGATGATGAGGCCCATGTCCTTCTTGGTCCGCTCGTTAAACTCCTTGGTGAACATGGCGATGTTCACACCGTGCTGGCCGAGGGCGGGGCCCACAGGGGGCGCCGGCGTTGCCTGACCGGCTGGAATCTGCAATTTTACATATCCGGTAATTTTCTGTGCCATTTGAAACAGCACCTCCTAGTAAGATGTGGTGGTGACGGAGCGGTTCAGCTCCTCCCACGTTCGGAACCCGGATGGTTCCTGCGCCTGGCGGGCGTCAGATCGGCTCTACCTGATCCAGATCCAGCTCCACCGGCGTGTCGCGGCCGAACATGGACACGGTAACCCGTACCTTGCCCTTGTCCTTGTCCACTTCCTCCACCGTGCCGGTGAAGGACGCCAGTGCGCCGTCGTTGATCCGTACCTGGTCGCCTACGTCATAGGAGACTACGATCTCCTTCTTTTCCACGCCCATGGCGACTATTTCCTCTTCTGTGAGGGGGATGGCCTTGTTGGCAGCACCCACAAACCCAGTGACACCGCGGATGTTCCGCACCAGATGCCAGGTCTCATCGGTCATCACCATTTTCACCAGCACATAGCCCGGGAACACTTTGCGCTCCACGGTCTTGGGGCCGCTCTCGGTGACCTCGGTCACCGTCTCCAGGGGGACGTTCACAGAGGCGATGAGATGGTGCATGTTGCGGTTTTCCACAGCCTGCTGGATGGCCACGGCTACGGTGTTCTCATAGCCGGAGTAGGTATGGGCCACATACCACTTTAAATCCTCAGCCATGTGTGATTCTTAGAAGAGGCTGGCGAGGTTCAACAGTGCCTCGACCACTGCGCGGGCAATCCAGTCAAAGCACCAGATGAAAACGCCCACGACCAGAACGCAGGCGATGACCACGCCGACATTCTTGACGGTATCCTTGAGAGAAGGCCAGGTGACCTTTTTCAGCTCACCGCGAAGATCCTTGAACCACTTGCGGACCTTCTCCATGCGCTCGCCCTTCTTCTTCTCTTTCTTGGCTGCAGCCTTGGCGGCCTTCTTGCTTTCCTTATCTTCGGAGGTTACGGCCTCCTGGCCAGCGGTGTCCCGCTTTTCCTGTTCAGACATTTTGGTACCCTTCTTTCCTTGAGCCGCAGCCCATTACTTCGTTTCGGTATGCAGAGTATGCTTTCTGCAGAAGGGGCAGTACTTGTTGAGTTCCAAGCGCTCCGTGGTGTTGCGCTTGTTCTTCTTGGTGTTGTAGTTGCGCTGCTTGCACTCAGAGCAGCGCAGTACAATCTTGACACGGTTACCGGCTTTCGCCATCTCGGCACCTCCTTATGAAATTGCCGTCCCAGCAAAACAAAACTGGAACCGGCGGGCCGGTTCCAGCATATTCCCAGACGGCATAGCACGCCCATGGGCGCAATACACCATTTCGAAATCTACGGAAGCGGCTGATCTGCCTCCCTGCGTCCCGTCTGGGTAGAGGGTTTTACGCCTAACCCGTAAAATAGGCGCAAAAAAAGGCCCTGCACGCAGGTATTGTCCATGTTAGCACGTTCCGATGGGGCTGTCAAGGAGAAATTTCAGAAAAAAAACCAGGTTTTTTGCAGGCTTTCTGCCGAAAAACCGTGCAAAATGGCGGGAAGGCCGCTTTTCTTCCCAGTTTTCTCGGCTGCAGGCGATCTCCCGGGGCGGCATTCCCCGGGAAATCGCCCTCAGATCCAGTTGCACCAGGCGATGGTGCGCTCCGCACCGCTGTCAAAGCGGACGGTGAGGGTGTCCCCCATCACGGCGGTCACGGTCCCAATTCCCAGGATCTCATGGCGGATCCGGTCCCCGGGAGAGGGCATCCCGCCGGGCTGCAGGCGCTTCGCCGGCCCCGCTTTCGGGACAGAGGCGGGTGCGGGATCGGCATCTGTACTGGCCTCCGCTGCCGGGGCCGCCTCCTCCGGCAATGCCTCCTCTTCTCCCTTCTCCTCCTCCGGCGCCTCATACATCCGCTTCAGGAAGGGCGAGGGCTGGACGACCTGGTAGCCGAAGATGTCCGGCACATAGATGTCCACCCGGCGTTTGGCCCGGGTAATGGCCACATAGAAGAGGCGGGCGTCCTCCTCCGCCTCGGCCGGGGAGCGCACCTCCCCCTCCTCATCCTCCTGGGGCAGAATCCCCTGGAAGGCGTCCAGCAGGATCACCCGGTCAAACTCCAGCCCCTTGGCGGAGTGGATGGTGGTGAGGGTGATGTTGGAACTGCTGTCCCCCCTGGCGCTCCTGCACTGCTCCAGCACGTCCAGGAAGGCGGCGATGGTCTGTTGCCGCTCTGCCATCAGCTCCAGCATGTCCAGCGGGAAGTTTTCGTCCAGGTCATAGGGCAGGCTGTCCTCCTCCATCTTCCGGAGGTACTGCACCGCGTACAGGGGCTGCCAGTCTGCCAGGGTGCTCACCAGTACCTCCGCCCGCTGCAGGCGCCGGAGCAAGGTCTTCTCCTTGACAAACAGCGTCTGGGCCACCGTCAGCGCCGGCACACCGGGCTGAGTGGCGCAGGCCGCCTCCAGGGCATCCATCCGGTCGTTTTTCAGGTAGAACCCCAAAATGCGCCGGGCCTTGCGGAGGGCGGAAAAGCGGTCCGGGTAGACGGTGAGGGTGAGCACCGCCACCACGCCGGAGATCAGGGGATGGGCGAGAAAGCTGTCGAAGGTACACCGGCGGTTCACCTGCAGTCCCATCACATCCAGGGCTGCGGCGATGGGCAGCAGCATATAGTTGTTCCGGGCCAGCACCGCCACGGTCTCCCCCGTCTCCCGGGCGTCCGCGAGGGTGCGCAGCACCTCTTGGTAGACCTGGTTCTCGGAGGGCTTGGGCAGCAGATGGATCTCCCCGTAGAGGGTGCTGTCTGCCACGGCAGTCTTGGCATAGCGGAAGCGGTTCCAGGCCACGAACTGATTGGCGATCTCCACGATATACCTGCCGCTGCGGTAGTTGGTCTCCAGGTACAGCACCGCCGCCTCCGGGTAGTGGTCCTGGAAGTGGAGGATATACTGGGGGTCCGCCCCGCGGAAGGCGTAGATGCTCTGGTCATCGTCCCCCACCACAAAGTAGCTGCTGCACCCCTCGGTGAGCATCTCCAGGATAGCAAACTGGACGGGAGAGGTGTCCTGGGCCTCGTCCAGGCTGATGTGGGGGTACTGGGCTTTGAAGTGCGCCTTTACGTCCGGGTACTTCCGGAGGACCCGGTAGGCCCGGATGAGCTGGTCGTCAAAGTCCATGCAGCCGTGCTGCTCTTTGTACCCCCGGTAGAGGGCGTTGAAATCGGCAAGGCGCATGTCCGGGCAGTCCTCCGCCAGTTCCGGACACTCCATGGCCTCCAGCTCCGCCTTGGAGGTCATCCGGTTCTTGCTCCAGGTGAGGACCTGCTCCAACACCTGCACCGTGTTGTCTGAGAGCCAGACGTCCTTGGTCTCTTTCATGGCAGCCCGCAGAAGCTTGCGGGTGTTGGGCTCCAGGGCGGGGATGGCCAGGCCGTGGGCGGTTCTGGCATACCGGAGAATCTGCACACAGAGGCTGTTGATGGTTGCAAAGTTGGGGCTGCCGGCTTCCGTTCCGAACTTCGTTTGAAAGCGGGTCTCCATCTCCTCCGCGGCCGCCTTGGTGTAGGTGATGCAGAGGATGTTATCCGCGGGTACGCCCCGGCAGAAGATCAGGTAGCCGATTCGGGCGATGAGCACCGTGGTCTTGCCGCTGCCAGGCACCGCCAGCAGCAAAGTCTCTCCCCTCTCCCGCAGCACAGCGGCACGCTGCTGGGGATTGAGGCTGATCGCATATTGGGCACAGAAGGCATCCAGATCCACCGGACAGCACCTCCTTTTGGGGCAGGTGGGACAAGGGCTTTCTATTCAGCCCCCTATCTTAGCCGTTCAGAGGGGGATTGTCAAGGAAAGAAGGCATACAAAATAGCCAATTTGTGCCCATTCTATGCCCGAAACGGCCGCTTTTTCCGTCAGTCCCGTGAGGTGTCGGTCCAGACCGACACCTCACTCCCCCGCGGACAGAACCCCTCGAATTGGGCCGAATTCCCGGGTTCCCTCCCGGAAAAGGGCTTGCAGGACGGCGGAAAAATGGTATAATCGGGGCAGGAAACGGATCTCTCCCCTGCCCAGCCACATCGCAGGACCCCCTGGCCGGGCACAGTGGGACAACAAGGAGGAAACGATGGATACCACTTCGTTCAACAGCGTACGGGAGGAGTTTGAGTCCTACTACCGGGAGAACATCAGCCGCCCCGGGGCAGACAAGCTCCTGGCATGGCTCGTCACCACGGACTTTTTCACCGCCCCCGCCAGCACCCGCTATCACCTGGCGGTAGAGGGCGGTCTCTGCCGCCACAGCATCAACGTCTTTCTCCGTCTGCGGGCCCTCTACCAGGCGGAGATCACCCACGGCGCCCCGCTCACCCGGGAGCAGCTGGAGACCGTGGCCATCTGCGGGCTGCTCCACGATGTGTGCAAGACCAACACCTACAAGATCGAGCTGCGAAACCGCAAGAACGACCAGGGGGTGTGGGAGCAGGTCCCCTTCTACACCGTGGACGACCGCATCCCGTACGGCCACGGGGAGAAGTCCGTGTACATCATCTCCGGCTTTCTGAAGCTCTCCCGGGAGGAGGCTATGGCCATCCGCTGGCACATGGGCTTTACGGACAACGACTTCCGGGCGGGCTCTCACACCGTGGGCCAGGCCATGGAGCAGTTTCCCCTGGCCCTGCTCTGCCACATCGCAGACCTGGAGTCCACCTATCTGGACGAAGCCCGGTAGGCAGGGCTCAGGCAGTACAACGCAGTCATGCATCTCCCGCCGCGCACCAGGCCCCGCCTGGTGCGCGGCCCTTCTTTTTAAAGCATCCACCTTGAGAATAGCTCACTGTCCTCTCGTGGAATTCCACATATCGCCAGTCCGTAACACAGTCCTATGCCCATCGGTTTGCAAGGAAGGCGCGGCACCCTCCGCCCTGCCGCATTCTCAAGGAAAAGGTGCGTTTTCACAGGCCTCCAGGCCGATATTGTTAATACTGCAGGAATTCCAGGGAAAACGGCAATCGCCTCAGAGTGCGCAACCTTGCAAAAAATGCCCGAAAATGATATTCTACAGGGTACATTTTGGCACACATTGTGGCAAAAGCGGCATGGGCCGGCGGTCTGCCAGGCGCATGAAAAGGAGGTCCTCCCCATGGACGGAATTCTGCAGACAATGCAAGACTGCTACGACCTGCTTCCAGTCCCCACCCTCATCGCGGAGCGGGACGGCACCGGCCGCTGGAGGGCAGCATACCGCAACCCCATCGCCAGGGACATGATCGCAGATTACGAGAACGGGCTGCTGGCCACCATGGCGGAGGTGCTGGACGGGGCCAGGACCTCGGACGCCGTCACGGTGTGGCACGGGGAGTACGGAGGCCGCCACTGGGCCAGCCGGATCGCACCGGACCCGCGAGGCTTCTGCATTCTCCAGATCATCGATGAGACCCGGCAGCTCCACCAGGCCCAGGCCAAAATTGACGCGGCCAACACGGCACTGCAGAGCGCACTGGACTCCGCCAACGCGGCCTCCACCGCCAAGAGCAGCTTTCTCGCCAACATGTCCCACGACATCCGCACCCCGCTGAACGCCATCATCGGCATGACCACCATCGCCCTGGCCCACACGGACGACATGGAGCGGGTGAAGGACTGCCTGGACAAGATCAGCCTGAGCTCCAAGCACCTTTTGATCCTGGTAAACGATGTGCTGGACGTGTCCCGGATTGAGAGCGGCCACATGACCATCAACCCGGAGGACATCGTGATGGCGGACTTCATCCACGACCTGATGGCCATGCTGCGGCCCCAGGCGGAGAAGAAGGGCCAGCATTTGAACCTGGACTTCTCCGGCATCAGCCACGAGCGGGTGCGGGGAGACGCCCTCCGCCTGCAGCAGATCCTCATCAACATCCTGGGCAACGCGGTGAAGTTCACCCCGGAAGATGGCACCATCACCATGCGGGTGCGGGAGACCCAGCAGATGAACAAGGCGGAGAAGAGCTACGCCTATTACGAGTTTGAGATCCAGGACACCGGCATCGGCATGAAGCCGGAATTCCTGAAGAAGATCTTCCTCCCCTTTGAGCGGGCGGACGATGTGGAGCGCTTTGAGGGCACCGGCCTCGGCATGACCATCACCCACAGCCTGGTGTCCATGATGAACGGCGAGATCGCCGTGCAGAGCACCGAAGGGGTGGGCACCACCTTTACCGTCACCATCCCCATGGAGCTGGTGCTCCAGGAGGAGAAGGAGCTGGAGGAGCTGCGGGGCCGCCGGGTGCTGGCCGCAGACGCGGACGAGACCTCCCGGAATAACCTCCAGGAGATCCTCACGGATCTGGGCATGGAGGCGGACATCTGCAGCGATGCCTGGAGCGCCATGGACAAGGCCGCCCAGGCCAGGCTGCAGGGCCAGGAGTACTTCGCCGTGCTGCTGAACTGGCACCTGCCCGCCGTCGACGGGGTGCAGGCCTGCAAAGAGCTGCGCTCCATTCTGGACAGCAACGTCCCCATTCTCCTCATGAGCACCTACGAGTGGACCATGAACCCAGACGACATGCGGAAAAACGGCATCAGTGCCTTTATCCCCAAGCCCCTCTTTCGGAGCAAACTGGGGGAGATGCTGCTGGAGTACGCCCCCTCGGCCAGGGCCCGGAAGAAACCCGCCGGGGCAGAGGAGGAGAGCTTTGCCGGCCACACGGTGCTGCTGGCGGAGGACAACGAGCTGAACCAGGAGATCGCGGTGGAGCTCATCGAGATGCTTGGGGCGGAGACCCAGTGTGCAGACAACGGCAAAGAGGCCCTGGACCGCTTTGCCGCAGAGCCCCCGGGCACCTTCGACCTCATCTTCATGGACATCCAGATGCCGGAGATGAACGGCTACGAGGCCACCCGCGCCATCCGCGCCCTTCCCAGGCAGGACGCCAGAACCATCCCCATCGTCGCCATGAGCGCCAACGCCTTTGTGGAGGACATCCGGGCCTGTGAGCGGGCCGGCATGAACGCCCACGTTCCAAAACCGGTAAGCCTCGCCCAGTTGGAAGAGGTGATGGAGCGATTTCTCGGCTCCAGCGCCCAGGGCAAGTGAGGGGGTACCGGCATGAAACCGTATCAAGAGGAATACCTGGAACTGCTCCACGGGGCGGCAGAGGCCAAACCCCAGGCAGACCCCGGAGACCAGGAGGCCTTCACCGCGGCCATCCGCGCCGCCAACCAGGCATCAGAGCAGTCCGTCCGGCGGGGCACCCAGCTGCTGCGGGAGCACCTCTTCCCCGTGCTGGACAACATTCTCACCGCACCGCCGGAGGAGATCGCCTCCCTCCAGGCCTTTGCAGACGCCCTGATGGCGGGCTCCAAGCAGACGGACCCCGCCCTGTCCTATGAGACCCACCGGGCCCTGATGAACTACGCCCGGCGCAAGGGAGACCGGGACATGCTGATCCGGGAGCTGTACAGCCTGGGCATGGCCCTCTATCGGCTGGAGTCCAATCTGCAGCCCCTGCCCATCCGGCTCTTCCAGGCCAGAACCCGGATGTACTTTGCCGAGTGCGCCTCTTACTACGAGACCGCCTACGACAGCATCACAGACCCGGAGATCCGGGGCTATATCCACCGCAGCATGGGCAACCTCGCCCTCACCTACGATGGCAGCGACACCGAGACTGCGGAGACCAAGCTGGCCCTCATCGACCGGTCCATCCGGATTCTCAGCGACCCGGACGTCCAGGCCAAGACCCCCAGTCTCCCCTGGGACCTCTATATCTACAAGAGCCACCAGGAGCGCACCACCCTCTTAAGCTACCTCCGCTCCGGACAGGCCGGCCCGGACGCCTTTGCCCAGGTGCTGGAGTCCGCCCAGATCGTCCAGAACCGCCAGCTGAAGGCCATGCGGGAGCGGGGCGTGCCCCTGGAGCCCCGGTGGCAGTACTCCTATAACGCGGCCAAATACCACTGCGGCGCCATGCTGCTTCAGGAGTTTCTGGAGCACCTCTACGCCCTCTCCACCATGTGTCCCGACACGGACTTCAGCAATAACAGCGTCTTCTGCCACATCAGTGCCCCGGCCCTGTACTCCCGCTACTCTCTGGATCTCACCGATCCCCGGCAGAAGCAGCACGCAGTCCAGACCCTGTCCCTCATGACCCGCCGCATGTGCGCGTGGATCAACCGAGTGCCCCAGCAAATGAACAATGACCAGGTGATGTTCTACCTCCGGCAATTTCTCTACGCCTACGAGGAACACCCCGGCAACATGTCCTTCTACGATCTCATCCAGTATGTCCTGGCCGCCCGTCAGCCGGCGCTCTATATCCGGGGCTATCTCACCGGACAGCTGGCCCGGCAGCTGGCAGACTGGGCCATCGAGGACTGTCCGGAGCAGCTGCTGTCCTTCCCCGGCTGCGGCAAGGTGGAGGACGTGATCTGGCGGAGGGGCGAGATCCTGGAACACGCGGAGAAATCCGGCTACCTCTGCGACACCGGCATCCTCCAGTTTTTGGCCATGGAGAGCCTCTCCAGCCGGGGCATGCTGGAGGAGGAAGAGGCCCTGCTGCAGCTGCACCCGGTGTGCGGCAGCCATCTGCTGGCCCACTGCCCCAGTACAGCCCCCTATGCAGACGCCGCAAGAGGCCACCACTGCTGGTACAACGGCCAGGGCGGGTACCCCCTGGACTTCCGGGTAAAGGACTCCCCGTACCGCGCTATCCTCTCCATCGTGGCCGCCGCAGACACGCTGGTGGATGTGGCGGAAGAGGCCGCCAGCCGATACCGCCCGGTGATCTCCTTCCGGGAGGCGGTGGACACCATCCTCCAGGGCGAGGGCACCCGGTATGCCCCCTTTGTCTCCGCACTTTTGAAGACAGAGGCCCGGCAGGCCGAGCTCCGGGAAGATCTCCCAACCTGGACCCAGGACGCCTATGCCAGCCTCTATCGGCGGCGGGCGGCGGCGCTGGCCCTCTGAGCCATCTCCCACAAAAAAACATCCAGGGCATCGAAGCGGCGGCTTCGATGCCCTGGATGTTCGCCGCCGCCTAGCGGCGGCGGCAGTCGGACCAGAAGGGGTTGTACCGGTCCTCCGTGCGGTACCCGGAGGCGGCCAGCTCCACCCGGAGCTCCTTCACGCCCTTGGTGAGGGCGTACCCCAGCTCCCGGGGCTCCGTGGGGTTTACCCCGAACTCGGCCTCCAGGATGGCGGTGGCCTTCTGCAGCAAGGACAGCTCCTTCTGCAGCTGGCGGACCCGGTCCTGGGCGGGGGCGGTGCGGGAAACAGTGGAAGCGGAAGTGGTCATGGGAAAAACCTGCCTTTCTGAAGATGGACAGCAAAAAACTGCTGCGAATGGGTATACCACGCCTGTGGCATCCATCCGTAACAGTTCCTTTCCCAGCGCTCCGCTGTGTGAGACACAGTATAGACGGTTTAGCGGCGTTTGTCCAGAGGTTTTTGCAAAAATCCCAAGAAGTTTTCCGGCTTTCTCGGAGCACAGGCAGGCCGAACCGCCCCCTCCCCCGCTCTTGCAGTTGGCCCGGAGATCTGGTACAATGCGGTAAACTGCATAGAGAGGAGCGACCTCACTTTGAAAGAGAAATTCGAAGCCCTGCGCAGCGCCATCCTCGCAGCCTACGGAGGGGACCCGGACTGCGCCGATGTGCTGGACATCCTCCAGAGGGCCCTCAACGCCTTTCTCCGCTACGTGGAGACGGTGGACGCCCTGGAGATCTACCGGCTGGTCCAACTGGAGGAGAATCCGGAGGTGTTTCGGAACACCGTCCAGCAGATGGACCAGGAGCGGCACCGCGCCCACGAGGCCGCCATCGCCTCCTGCAAGATGGTAAACCGGCTGTGCGCCGGCTTGCACATGGCCCCCATCTGCCCGGAGACAGACAACCGGGTGGAGATCGGCAATTTCTGCGGCGCGGTGGTGGCAGACCTGTTCTCGAAACGCGTCCTCTGATTCCTCCCAAGACACTGCAAAAGACCGCCACCGGCCCGGCCGATGGCGGTCTTTCTCATCGCATTTTACATGCAGGACAGGGCGGCCTTGTCTGCCACCAACACCATGTCCGGGTGCAGCTGCAGAATGGAGGCCGGCACCTCCGGCGTGACCGGTCCGGCAAAGGCCCTGGCCACGGTGTCCGCCTTCTCCGCCCCACTCACCGCCACCACCACGCGCTTGGCCGCCATGAGGCCGGCGATGCCCACGGTAATGGCCCTCCGGGGCACCAGGTCCCGGGAGGTGAACAGGCGGGTGTTGGCATGGATGGTGCTCTCAGACAAGTCCACCGGGTGGGTGGGCAGCAGGAATGCGCTTCCCGGCTCGTTGAAGGCGATGTGGCCGTTGCGCCCCAGCCCCAGCAGGACGATGTCCATGCCCCCCAGTTCGGCGAGAAGGCGGTCGTAGCGGCGGCACTCCTCCTGGATGTTCCGGGCCATGCCGTCCAGGGCCGCCTGGTTCTCCCGGGGGATATTCACCTTGTCCAGCAGGTAGTTCTCCATGAAGCGCTTGTGGGACTGCTCATGGGAGGCAGGCAGGTTCAGGTACTCGTCTGTATTCACGGTCCGAACCTGAGACAGAGACAGCCTCCCGCTGCGCTGCCACTCACAGAGTTTCCAGTACGCCCCCACAGCCGTGGCGCCGGTGGCGAGCCCCAGCACGCTGTCCGGCCTGGTGATCACCTGGGCCGCGATCAGGGCAGCCGCCTGCTCACTCATGGATTGATAATCTTCCGTTCGCAAAACGCGCATAAGAATCCTCCCCTCAATTCATTGCAATTCCCTTGCTCTCCGGCAGATTGCTCCGCCAGGCGTGTTTGGCCGCCAGGGCCTCGGTGACCAGTTTCCGGCGGACTTCCAGGCCCGGCGCCTCCCGCCGGCAGATCTCCGCATACAGCACATCCAGCAAGTAGAGCTGTGCCATCCGGGCGGACACGGAGCCCTGCTGCATGGGGCTCTCCCGGGAGCCGCACTCCAGGACCACGTCCGCTCGGACCGCGCCCACGGAGTTGGAAAACCGGGTCATGATGATGCTCCGGGCCCCCCGCTCCTTGACTACCCGCAGCACGTCCATCAGGTCCGGGTTGTTTCCGGAGTGGGAAAAGTAGAACACGGCGTCCCCCTCTCCCAGGGTGGCGGCCCGCATCGCCTGGTGGTGGCTGTCTTTCACGGCGAACAGGTTGGGCAGCACCGTGGAGAAGAGATCCGCCATCTCCTCTGCCATCACCATGGAGACCCCCTGCCCCATGCAGAGGATCCGCTTGGCGGCGATGAGAATGTCCGCTGTCCGCCGGATCACATCCGGCCGCACCAGATGCCGGGTCTGGTTGATGGTGTCCGTGTGAATCGCAGCCAGCTTCTCGCTGGAGATCATGATGCTGCGGTCCGATCCGTCTGGATACACCTCCCCCATGGCCGGGCGGCCGGCCACAGAGCTGGCTATGGAGAGCTTCATGGCATTGTATCCGGCATAACCCAGACGCCGGCTGAAGCGGGAGACCGTGGCCTCCGCAACGCCCGCCTGCTCCGCCAGTTCGGAGATGGACAGAAACTGACAGTTCTGCTGGCGCAGCATGATAAAGTCCGCGATTCGCTTTTCAGAGCCCGTCAGGCGAAAGTACTCCCGATTCACTCTGGTAAAAATATCATCGTTTTCCATATCGTCTCCTCACTTTGGTCTGGAAGGTCTCCCCTTCCGATAACCGTTGTTTGCCCGAACCCTTTCGAGCGGCAACCAGGGGGTTCTGCGCCGATCCGGCGGCGCAATAGTGGGATACAGTGTTGGCCTGAGCTATGGGACACCGTTGCAAGAGATCAGAGACAGGGAAGCGAGCTTCTCGCGGTCTGTGATTCCATTGGACGGCGGCCAGACTGTATCCGTGCTGTGTGATCCGTCTCTGTCTTCCGCACAAGATTCCGCTTCGTGCCGTGCCAATCCTCCTGGGAATCTCTGGCACGCCGTCTCCCCTCGTCCATAGGAATTCCCCCCTTCTAAAGCCCTCTTTTATGGAGTAAGGCATTCTATCAAAATATCTTTCTGCCGTCAAGCGTTCTTGCAAATAATTTTACATCATTGTTGGAAATTCTCGCCGCTTTTTTGGCTTAAAACTACCACGTCTTCCCATTTCTCCTCCAATTCTTTAGGCCATTCTCACAAACAAGTGGGTTTCTGGATTTTCACCAAAAGGAAATTATTTTCCAAAAGTTTTCACATTGCGGCACACGCATTTGGTGCAAGCATTGCCACGGGAGCCGGTGGATTCTGGAAGTCCATCCCCGGCCATCGCAGTCCTCCCCCTCCCGTCTGTGAAAAGGCAGAAATAAGCCCGGGCACCTGTCTTCCATGAGGCAGGTGTCCGGGCGCACTCTCTTCCTGGTTATTCGGGCGGGAAAACAGCGTCCCTCTGCTGTCCACCGGTCCATGCTGCAGACAGGAAAAGGTCCCCACTGCAATCTGCAGCGGGGACCTGATGTTTATAGGGCGGACAGAACCAGAGAGATGGCTAGAAACAGAGCTCCCGTCACCATCAGCTGTGGAAAGAGCCCACGGTCTCTGCTGCGCTTCTCCTGTTTCCTTTGGGTGTATTCGTATAGATCCTTGTCCTTCCGGCCTGATACCAGGGACGAGAATGCATAGCCTACCGTGTTAAACGCGCCGGCCCGGGAAACCCAACTGAGCAGACCCAGCAGAATCGAGATGGCTCCGGCTACGCTGAAGGCATCGATAAAGTGGATCCGCAGCGTGTGGCCGCGAAGCAGCAGCATGAGACCCGTGATGACCAGGTTCAGCAGCAGCGCTCCGATGTATCGCTTCTCGGAAGTCGTCAGGTGTCCCATTCCCGCAGATACTGCTCACACTCGGCGTTGTTGCAGTAGACGAAGTGGTCCTTCTTCAGCTCCCGCAGAGAGGGCGTGTCCCCATGGTCGTAGTCGTGGACCTTGGCGGGCTCGTACAGGATACGCTTGCGCTTCTTTTCGGACCTGGGATTGGGCTTGGGGATGGCAGAGAGCAGCGCCTTGGTGTATGGATGGGTGGGATGGGCAAACAGCTCGGCGCTGGGGGCCTTTTCCACCACCTTGCCGAAGTACATGACCACGATGGTGTCGCAGAAGTACCGCACCACAGACAGGTCGTGGGCGATGAAGATGATAGACAGGTCCAGCTCTTCCTGCAGTTCCTTCAGCAGGTTGATGACCTGGGCGCGGATAGACACGTCCAGAGCGGAGATGGGTTCATCGCAGATCAGAAGCCTGGGGTTCATGATCAGCGCTCTGGCGATGCCGATTCTCTGCCGCTGGCCGCCGGAGAACTCATGGGGATAGCGGGAGGCGTGCTCCTCTACCAGGCCCACGCGGTTGAGCAGCTCTACCACCTTCTGATGGTTTTCCGCCTTGTTGCGGAAGCCCTGGATCTGCAGGCCCTCCTGGATGATGTCCTCAACGGTCATACGGGGGTCCAGGGAGTCCACCGGATCCTGGAAGATCATCTGGATCTCGTTGAGCAGCTTCCGAGGGGCGTGCTCGTTGTCGAACTTGATCTGCTTGATCTTCTCGGTCTGCTCCTTCTTGATGGTCTCAATTCTCTTCTTGATCTCAGCGATCTTCTGGTCTGCGGTCTCCTTCAGCTTTGCGGCCTGGGCGGAGTCGGAGCTGCCCAGAGCGGCCAGGTCCTGGTTCAGCTTCTCCTGGATCTCCTTGATCTCCTGGTTGCCGCGGATTCTGGACCACTTGATCTCCTTCTTGTTCCAGCGGTTGCCGGCGCTGATCCGCACGCCTTTGTAGTAGACCGCACCAGAGGTGATGTCGTAGAGGCGAATGATGCTACGGCCCGTGGTGGTCTTGCCGCAGCCGCTCTCACCCACGATGCCGAGACATTCGCCCTCTTTGATGTCAAAAGAGACGTTGGAGACGGCTTTCAGCTTCTGGCGGTTGATGCCCTTGCCGAAGAAGAAGTATTGCTTCAGATGCCGGACAGAGAGAATGACATTTTGTTCCCGCAGCTCGGGCTTTTGCTTTACCTTGGGGTTTACGTCATACCGATGATTGAACTCGGCCAACTCGGAATGATCCCCGGAATGTTGATTCGACATGTTCGTCACTTCCTCCATATTAAGCGTTGTCCATGTTCCAGACCCCGCTGTTAGCTGTTTTCCAGAGAGATGCGGATTCTTTCACTGACGATCTTCGGCATCTCAACTTTGGGGGCATGGGGATCCAGAAGCCATGTTGCCGCATAATGGGTATCGCTGATCTTGAACATGGGGGGCTGCTCCCGGTAGTCGATGTTCATGGCGTATCTGCTGCGGGCGGCAAATGCGTCTCCTTTCGGCGGGTAGATCATGTTGGGAGGTGTTCCAGGGATGGCCTCCAGCTTTTCCTTGCTGTCCACATCCGGAATGCTGGAGAGGAGGGCCCATGTGTACGGGTGTCTGGGGTCATAGAAGATCTCTTCTGCGGTGCCGTATTCCACGATCTTGCCGGCGTACATCACGGCTACCCGGTCTGCCATGTTGGCCACAACGCCCAGGTCGTGGGTGATGAAGATACAGGACAGCTGGCGCTCTTCCTTGATCTTGTTGATGAGCTCCAGAATCTGCGCCTGGATGGTCACGTCCAGAGCCGTGGTGGGCTCGTCGCAGATCAGAATCTCGGGGGAGGCCGTCAGAGCGATGGCAATGACGATACGCTGGCGCATACCGCCGGAGAACTCGAAGGGATACTGCTTATAGCGCCGTTCAGGCTCAGGGATGCCCACTTCGCGCATGATCTTCAAGGCCCGGCGCTTCGCCTCTGCCTTGGTGATCTTGAGCTTGTTAGTAAACTCCTCTTTCTCCGCCTCGATCTGCTTCTTGATGTCCGCTTTCTGACTCTCCGGCGCCGCGGCCAGCTTCTTCTGCAGTTCCGCTGCTGCCGCCTTGTGCTCGGCGGTGACCTGTGCCTTATACGCCTTCACCTTCTGCTTGGCGTCCTTCTCTGTCTGATCCAGAACCGCCTTCAGAGCCTTTGCCTTTTCACCGTACTCAGCGCGGGTCTTCTTTTCGAACTCCTTGTAGGCTTTTTTCCGGTCTGCAATCTCCTGCTTCTCCGCAGCGGTGAGGCCCTTCTTGGCCTTCATCTCGTTCAAGTAGTTTTCCAGATTGCGCTTTTCCGTGGAAATGGCGATGTTCATCTTGGTGATGGTGTTCTTGTAGCGGATGAGATCATCGCTGATGAGGTCGTTATACATGAGCTTCAGCTTGTCCGAGTTGATGAGCATGGCCTCGGTGATCTGCTTTCCGATGCGGACAATGGGGTTCAGCGAGGACAGCGGATCCTGGAAGATCATGCCGATCTTGTGGCCGCGGATCTTGTAGAACTCGTCTTCGGAGACCTCCAGAAGATTCTCGCCGCGGTACATGATGTTGCCGCCCTCGATAATGGCGTTGTTGGCCAGGATGCCCATGATTGCCTTGGAGGTAACCGACTTGCCGGAGCCGGACTCACCGACGATGCACAGCGTCTCGCCCCGCTTCAAGTCAAAGGAGATGTCGCGGACCGCCCGCAGGATGCCATTGTCTGTTTTGAAGCTCACAACCAGGTTGTTCACTTCCAGTACTTTCTCCTGTTCTGCCATAGGTTCCACCTGCCTCTCTTAATCGCTGCCCTTCAACTGCGGGTTGATGGCATCGCGCAAGCCATTGCCGAACAGGTTGAAGGAGATCATCATCAGTGCCATCACAACGGCGGGGAATATGACCAGATAGGGATATACGCCCAGGTATGGCTGGTTATTGGACATCATGACGCCGAAGGACTGCCGTCCCTGCAGACCCAGATTCAGGTATGCCAGGGTGGCCTCGGAGAAGATGCCGCTGGGGATCATCAGCACGCTGGAGGTGACGATGGTGCCCAGGGAGTTGGGAAGAATGTGCTTGAAGATCAGCCGGGTGTCCGAAGAGCCCAGCGTTCTGGATGCCAGCACGTACTCACGGCCTTTGAACCGATAGAACTGGGTTCTGGTGCGGGCTGCTGTGCCGATCCATCCCGTCAGACAGAGGGCCAGCACGAAGGTGAAGAAGTTGTTGCCCAGGTGCAGGATACAGATCGTCATGACCACGATCCACGGGACACCGCCCAGGATCTCACAGAAGCGTTCCATCCAGAGGTCCACATTGCCTCCGAAATAGCCGGAGATGGAGCCCCAGACCAGGCCGAAGCAGAAGCAGAAAACAGCGGTGAGAAGGCCGAGGATCAGAGAGGTCCGCAGACCGGTAAAGGCGCGTTTGAAGAGGTCAAAGCCGGAGTTGTCCGTGCCGAAGAGGAACTTCGGCATCTCATCGTAGCCCAGCTTCTTGTATCCCCAGCCTCTGGCGGTGATGCTGGACAGTTTTTTGGTGATGCCCATAACGGTCTGGCTCTCCACCACATCGATGGGGCAGTCCTCAGACAACACGGTAAAAGATTCCGGACCGACCTTGGCATCATAAGTGCAGTAACCTGCCTCGATCCAAGAGTTCAACTCAGAGGCGGAGTAGGTCACGAGATCTGCATCTCCGTACACCAGGAAGTAGGTGTCAAGGGTGTAGTCGCAATAGTAGATCTCGGCGCTGTGGATGCCTTTCCGGCCGGTGCAGCTCCAGTAAGAGAGAGAGGTGGTATCGCTCACAAGGACGAATTGGGTGGCGTCTTGAATGGAGATCTCCTCCAGCTCTTCCAGGTTTGCCGCAGACTCATCCGCCCGGAGAATGGCGTTCTCGATCAGGATGAACTGCAGAGCGCTGGTAGAGGATTTCACTTCAAAGACGACCTGGGCGCGGGTGGATGTCAGTCCGGCGTTGGCGAGAACCTCACTGATGTTGACGGACAGTGGGCTGTAGTCTTTGGAGAAGTCCCGCAGCATCAGCTTTTCATCGCCAGCCAGCAGATAGACAGCGTATTCACCCTGCTGAGAATTGCCAACGATCTCCTCGTTGCCAAACGTCACATCCAGCCAATAGTTGTTGTTGGCGTCCATGGCAGTGGCCTTGGAGGTCAAAAGTGTGTTTCGATCCGCTACAGCGGCGTCTGTAGCGACCATGACATAGCCGCCTGTGGCATAGTTGTTTGCCGCATCGATCAAGGTGGGCTCCGGATCAATGGTGATATCCACGATGGAGGCCTTTACAGCGGGAATGCTGTACTTCTCGGAAAGCGCAGGCACTTCATTTACCGTGTCATAGACCACATGCTCATAGCTCATGGTACCGTCCCAGAAACCCGTGCCGGCTTCAAAGAGCTTCGGGGCAAGAAATGCCTCCTGAGAGCGCACGGTGGTGATGTTGGCTTTGGAGAGCACCGGTACAAGGATCGTCAGCAGAATGAGAACGCCCAGGATATAGCTGCCGGCCACAGAGGCTTTGTTCTTGCGGAAACGTCGGAGTGCGTCCCGGATGAAGGTGGTGGGTTTGGTCTCCAGCTTGGTGTCGGTGACCCGCTTTTCCGTTTGAATCAGGACAAAATCGTCTTCCTGGAAGACTCTCTCTTTTTGACCGTCTGTATTCATTTCTTCGCCCCCATTCTGATGCGAGGATCAATGAAACCGTAGGATAGGTCTAGCAAGATACCTGCTAACAGGCCAAGCGTAGTAAAGATCGCCATATCCACGAAGAGGATGTCGTAGTCTTTGTAGTTCAGAGCCAGGACAAAGAGTTTGCCGATACCGGGGATGCCGTAGAGCTGCTCCAGAATCATGGAGCCGCCCAGAATGCCGATAAACTCAGCCAGAATGGAGGGGAAGATCGGCACCATTGCATTCTTAAGTGCATGCCGGATGATGGCCTGCCGTCTGGTGAGCCCCTTGGTGCGAGCCAGCAGCAGGTAATCACTCTCCAGCACTTCGCAGAGTTCTGCTCTGGTAAAGCGGCAGTATCCGCAGACGGAACCAAATGAGAGACAGAAAACGGGGATGATGTAGCCCTGGGCCTTCATGGCTGTGCTGGCGGATTCTGTGGGCCAGGAGCTGGGAAGCCAGCCCAGGTCATAGGCGAAGATCCGCAGGATGAAGGAGATCAAGACAAAACTCGGGATGGAGATGAAGACCATGACCAGTGTGGAGATGGTATGGTCTGTGAGAGAATTCTTCTTCAGAGCCGCCCAGATGCCTAGGAGGATTCCAAGAGGCACGGAGAAAATGACGGAGAAGATATTCAATCGGATCGAGTATCCAATTCTGGAGCCGATGATGACAGCGGCGGAGACATTCGGCTGGAATGTCTTGCTGTAGCCCCAGTCCCACTTGGTGATGATGTTCTTGAGCCAATTGACATACTGTGTCATGACTGGCACTTGATAATAGAAGTTGGATCGGCCATGTTCCGCCGGGGACTTATAGAGGTACTCTCCATATTGAGATTCCTCATGGTCAAACCGATACACATATCCCAGACTGTACTGCTTATCAAAGTAAGCGATCTGCTGGGCATCTCCTCCGATTGGCCGGTCAAAGGGCAATAGTTTTACCAGGATGAAGGTCAATGAAAGGATTATGTAGGCGGTCATGAGAGCCAGGCCGATACGTTTTGCTACATATTTCCCCATAGTCCACCTCTCTTTCACGTTATAAGGAAAGGTAATGCGATCGGCAAGCCAACCGCATTACCTTCCTTGGTGTTAATTCAGATGAGTTGACCTCTCAGCGGGATCTCACTCCACGACAAAGTAGTCGTCCACAGAGTAGTAGGCGTTGGCAGTCTCGCCATTCAGCTCGTAATCATAGTAGAAGTCGAAGCCGGTGACGCCCTCGGGATTCTCAGAGGTGCCATTGCCGTTGATGTACAGAGCGACCAGGTCTGCCGGTACGGTGAAGGTGACAACCACAGTGCCATCGCCCTTGTCCTCGGTGGTGAACTCAACAGACTCTTCCTCGTAGTTGCCATCGCCGTTGCGGTAACGCTCGTAGTCGCAGCAGACAACGTCAGTGGGAGTGATGGTGGTCTGATCAGGCAGGGTCGCCTTCATCTCCATGGAGCCGGTGTAGCTGCCGTCATCGTTCTTGGTGATGTTGGTGTAAGTGAACTGGATGACATCCTGGCTGTTGCCGTCCTCAACGATGGCCTTGGAGTTGGCAGCCAGATAGAATGCGTCATAAGAGTAGCGCTGGCCCTCAAAGACGATGGGGTAGGAGTTGGCGTCATTGGTGTCTTTGCCCCAGTTCAGCGTGAAGCTGTTGGAGATGTCCTGGTTGGCGGAGAGCACGCTCATGAAGTCCAGCGGATTCAGCGTGTTGCCGGAGATGGAGCCGAAGCCCAGATCGAACTGGCCAACCATCATCTTGTTGTAGTAGACATCAGACCAAACGTTGCCAACCCAGAACTGGAGGTCCAGCTTGTACTTGCCGCCGCTGACGCTGGGATCGTTGAAAGCGGTCTCAACGAAGGACTTCAGCTCGTTGTGATAGGTCTCCTCCTGGCTCGGCTCCATCCAGGCCACTTCGATGGTGATCACAGTGGGGTTGTCCTCGGTGCCCGGTGTGTAGGCGCCTTCGGCCTCAAGCTCAGTGAGAGCCAGACGGAAGTACTCGCGGGCGAGCTCCAGAGAATAGCCATAGCCATCGGTTTCTGCGATGAGCGGTTCAATCACCTTTTGATGCTGCTCTGTCTCGATGTAAGGAAGGCCAGCTTCCGGCTCCCACAGATAGGCAGATGCCAGATAGTCCACGGAGGGAATGCTGCCGCGGGCGTTGGCGAAGGTGAGGCGGTCGATGGAGTACATCATGCCCTGACGGAAGTGGGCGTTGCCGAGAGCAGGCTTGACATCCCAGTAATCAGACTTCGGGGTCTGGGTTACTGTGCCGTTCTCGCCAAACATCTCCTCCCAGTCCGCCTCGTTCAGTGCGTTCATGTTCAGTTTGAACACGGAGTCGCCTGTCGTTCTTCTGGCGCGAGGATCGGTGCGGTACTCGTTCATACGGGTCAGCGGGATACCGCATGCATCGGTATGGCCGGCGAGGAACTCATTAAATGCAGCCTCAGGGTCTTCCTTGGATGCAGGGAAAATACGGATGTGAACACCGGGGATGCTATACTTGGTGTCAGCATAGACGTAGTTGGGGTTCTTCTTGTAGACGATTTCCTGGTCCTGGTGATAGGCCTCCAGATAGTAGGCGCCCAGAGCGAGGGAGTTGTCTACAGGAGTCTCAGTGGCATCCAGATTGAAGCCCAGATAGTTCTGTACAGTGACGAGGTCGATAAAGTCCTGGGGAATCGGCATTTGCAGGGTGCCATTGATGTAGTACATGGCATAGAACGCATTCAATTCCTGGGTGAACTCATACTCAAAGTAGCTCTTGCCGTCCTCTTCATAGACCTTAATGCCTACCTGGTCCCAAAGATCCTGGTTGAAGCCATTGGCTGTGCCGTCATAGAAGGCCTTGGCGCCGACAATAGCGCCAGTGGTGTTGTTTGCCATCTCACCGCCGCGATACAGCTGGTTGGACTGGGTGAGCAGGAGTTTGTATGCAGTGACGTAGTCTTCGAGTTCAACCTCTCTGTTGTTGAAAGCGGCACGGGACTCAAGAGTGGAACCAGTGGTATACTTCAGGCCTTCCTTACCGGTGCGGACCTGGAATCTCCACTTGGTAGCGGAGCCATCGCCGTTATCATCGTTCATTGCAACAGGCTTCTCCATGGCCAGCTCCGGCGTCCAGACATAGCCATCCTTGGTGTCATTCATGAACGTGGTAAAGTAGCTGGCGGCAATGTATCCGTAGAAGTCTGCAACTTCGGAGCCCTGATCGTTGAGATAGTTCAGAGTGCCGGGGTCGCTGGCATTCAGTGAGTGATAATAGCGCTTCCAGGCCTCATTGGTCTCATAGTCCAGATCTGCAGTGATGTCGCCCTCTGGCAGAGTACCGAAGCCATAGCCAGGGATGTAGTTCTCTGTGCCCAAGGTCACGCGCTCGTTGTAGAGGTTTGTGGAGCCGTTCTCATAAAAAGGCAGGCCAGCGGAACCGGTTCTGTATGCGTAGGTCTCCAGAAGGGCAAGCATATCAGTGCGCTCTTCGTAGCTCTTGCCTGCAAAAGACTGGATGCCATTTGCAGTGGGAACGCAGGCGAGAACGGCGTTATAAGCGTCCTCATATGCCTTTTCCACATCCAGCACAGTCCCAGCGGCGTTGATGGCATCGTAGCCGGCAGAAGCGGCAGCTTCAACGTCGGTCTTCTCATCATCGGTGAGCTGATCGCTCATATCCAGCACGACCTGCTCCAGGTCATGGCTGATGTACGCTTTGAAGTCATCGGCGTCCATGTAAGCGCCGTCCCAATTGGCATTGGGGTCCTCAGTCTCAGTACTGGGTTCAGTCGCGGGGGTATCCTCGGGCGGATTGTTTTCGGGTTGCTGCGTTGCCGGGGCTTGTGTTGCCGGAGCCTGCGTTGCGGGAGTGTCCCCACCGCCGCCACAGGCACAGAGGCTAAAAAGCATGCAAGCAGCGAGTAGGAATGCTAGCAAATTCTTTTTCACTACGTGTTCCTCCTTCGAAGAATTTTATTAACAATTCGACAGCATTCACCTGGCATCGGCACTCTCTTCCGCGGCAAGCAGACACTGTGAATGGTTAAACGTGAGAACGAGCAGGATTTGTGCTACAAATTGCGGACGGCGGTCCCGAGAAAACCCGGACCGCCGAAAGGAAGAGCAGATAGATCGCCTTTTAATCGTCATACAATGCCACTGAGCGCGGGGACAGATCAGGCAACTGTCCATAGATCAGACATCTTTGCCTGTGCATTGTACAAGGACAAAGGAGAACTGCGTCTCTCTGCCTCTGGCTACTTGACGAAGATTCTACCACTTTTCGGAATAGAATGCAACCCTTTTTTTCGGCAAAGTGGTAAAGTGCTCCATCCGAAAGCATGGCATATCTTCCATTTTTCGTGACAAATAGTCAAAAACCAAGGGCAACAATCCTGCTCAGCCGGCTATTTCCAAAGAATTTTCCTCAGTTTTCCGATTGTTATCCTTCTTTTTCGTCAAACTGACGAGTTTTCAGGAGCGGACCTGGCGTTAATACATACAGAAAGGGGAGAAATGGGGTGGATCCCCCAAGGAGAGAAATCGTCATATATCCCTACGATCCTGTGAAATCTGCACGATTACTCAGGATCGAATTGGGAATGTCAGGTGCTGTGGCAGTACCTTCGCCCCGTTTTCGGTCTCATCCGTGCAGCTGACCATGCCAATTCGATTGGTTTGCCATGATCTCGAAAACTGCGCTCGGGTCATCTCTGCGCATACAACTGTCCACGACCGGAGGACATTGCCGATAGAAATCGCCCCATTTGGCTTTATTCGAAATGGGCAGCTGAAACATCTCTTGCAACATTTGTCGAATCAATCGGCCTCTCCTACGCGGCATCCGTGTGGCTTCGCAAGTACCCATGCAGCATCGAAGTGCGGGAAGAGCTGCAATCGGAACAGTGGTTTCATGATCCGTTGATTCGGCACGCTGCCTTCATCAGACTGCATTAGACTGCATTTCGCCGAAAGCCCATGCCTCTCCACCTCATGATTAGACCGTTAGACCGACCGATGCGAGATTTGTAGCACAAATGCCGCATATGCTACAGACTGGATGGAGGAAGTCCAAAGATGCCACGTTTTGCGAGATAATACTTGGAAACGGCAAGACAAACTTCCCGTTTGCAAGAATAGATAATGTGCTATCGGATCAGGAGCCGCCATTTCGGACAGACATCTGCCATGTCGGCCGCTCTGTCTGCCAAGCTGCGGTATCGTTTTTCACTCCATGTGGCACTGCTCCTGGCTCAGGTAGCTCCGCATCAGCTCACCGGCCTCATCTGCCTCCCGATTGTCTGGGTGGACGTAGTATTTTGAAGTGACCGAGACATTGGCGTGCCCCAGGCGCTTGCTCACTCCAGAAAGACTGGCTCCGCCGGCAAGACTGATGGTGGCAAAACTGTGGCGCAGGCTGTGGCAGTGAAGCCAGGGGCATCCGATTTGCTCGCCGATTTGCCGAAGATGCCGCCGGATGGTATCCTCGTCATAGGGCTTTCCGGTTTTTCCGTTCACAAACACATATCCAGGGCTGTCCGCACAGGTCTCTGTTGATTCACCCTCCCCCGCGGCCTCGTCTTTCATCTGCTGAAGCAGCTCCATGATTTCCGATGCAATGCGCACCCGCCGGCTCCTTCCGGACTTGGGCAGCAGGTTCTCCCCGTGCTGGAGGTTGTTCTCCACCAGAACCGTGCCATCGGCAAAGTCCACAGCGTTCCACCGGAGCCCGCGCAGCTCGCCGAGGCGCATCCCGCTGTCCAGGCCCAGCCGGAACAATGTCTTCCAGAGCAGCGGCTGCTGATTCACAGCTGCGAGAAACTCCAATGTCTCCTGCAGCGTCATGGCCTGAAGGGAGCATTCCACCTCCTGACCCTGTCGTTGCCGCAGCATGTCTTTGGACTCTTTCAGGGGACGCACCTTATGAAAAGGAAAAGTCTCCAACAGGCCGAGGTTCACAGCTTCCCGAAGGATCGCATTCACCTGATTCCTGCGGAGATTTACACTGGACACTTTCTTTCCGCTCTCCCGCAAGTGCTGTAGGAAGTTCTGTATGTGATAAGGTTTGATCTCGGTCAGTTTCATTGCCCACAGGGGTTCGTGAGATAAGGTTGAGACGAGCTGATCATAGGAGAGTAGCGTGTTCAGAGAGCATTCCATCTCCTTCATCGGCCGGAATGTGTCTTTGTAGAACTGGCAAAGCGTTAGCCCATTGTCCCGATTTGCAGCCGTCCACTCTTTCCTCGTCTCCCCTTCCTGGGCCACAGCTCTGGTACGTTCCCGCCTTGCTTTCACGGTGTTGTTCTGAAAGTCTTGCTCAAACCTTGCAGCAAAGTCTTGCAGCGAAATTTGAACCGCCTCCTCGTCCATTCCCTCGTCCGGTTTCCATGTCGTGCTCACGCTCTTCCGGCTTCCATCTCCACAGCGTCTGCTGCAGGTGATGAGATAGCTGACCGAGCCATCCTTGTTGTCTCTTTTTCGAATTGATGCCATAACGCGTTCCTTTCTGTTTTGATTCGACTTCCGAGACCGCTACCGTACGCATGCCCCAGAATTTGAACCGAGTTGGATGATCTGTACATCTGCGGCACCTCTCATTGCGTGCGCAGCTATGGAATCATGTTCTCTTCTGCTGCGCTTCAGAGGCACCGCACAGGTTGCCTACGAACCGCACTGGTGGGCCGCGAATGAGATTCTCCTCACATCGCAATGGCACGATATGTTTCGGTTTCTGCATGATCATCGCCTTTCGCTTGGACTATGTTTGATGCAGTATCTGCCGACATTGACTACACCAAGGCTCGGAAACAAAGTTGAGACCAGGATCGCCCTATGAAATCCTATCGCATGTCACATGTCATGGGAAACAGGAAGGAGGGAAACAAGCAAAAAGGTTATTTTGCTGCCGATGAATGCATTACAACTTCAAAACCATTGGCATTTTTTGCAGGACTCGGCAAGCCGCAACCGCGTACAGACAGGGCAAAAGCCCGATGAAGTGGGTGAAATCCACGTTCGTTTTGCAAGTTACACAGGTAGATCCTGCAAATCTTCATGATCGGCAGAACGCTGCACATTGTCTCTTTCCAAGCAGGCAAGAGATATTATGTGGTAGATCAGCCATCGCCTGGGATAGATGAAAATTATATGGATGCCAGAAGCAGAGTCAAGAAGTCGCTGCAAGGAAAACGCGCAACATCTGAAAACATGGGATCAAATCAGGCAAGGGTACATTCTCGACACGGCAACCCGGAAAAGCGCCGTTACTGTCCTCCACAGGAAAGCACTTGTCCTCCACCACAAACACTGTCTCGCACTGAAACCGCCGGTTCCAACTGGCCGATTCCGCGCTTTCGCCTTTCAGTCGTAGTGATGATAGAATTGTTAGAATGCTTGTCGATATTCTGTGTTTTTAAAAGGGATCGTTAACTTGAGAGTTGGAAATTCTCTGTTTTGCATATAAAGTGCTGAATTTCCCGTATTGAGCTCGACATTTTGACGGATTTTGACTTGCCAACCTATGGCAATTCTCCAAAGAGCCGTTTGCGTGGACTGGACAATTTTCCAGTTCATGGCATTATCATCAAAAAATGGTGGTGCGATTTGGAAGGGCAGAAAGCGCTTCACCGCTTTACTGAAAAAAAGGCTTGCACAATGAGTGGAGCTGTGCTAAAATCTTTGAAAGCTGAGAGGCCTGTTCATGCAGATTTAGAAACTGCATCTCACTGCCGGCCCACCGGAAGACGGATTGTTCATACCGGTGAACTGGATTTTTCTGCAGAATGTAATCCATGCGGCATTTGTGCTACAAATTGTTTATTTAATTTCTGCAGGATGTTTGTCTGGATTTAACTTTCCTGAACACTTTCCTCACTGTAAGAACACATATTTGCGTTGAGGCAGTGTTTTCGAAGGCTAAATTATATTTATATTATTTTTAAGGAGGATACACAATGAAGAAGAGAATTGTCGCACTTCTGCTGGCTCTGTGCATGGTTCTCGCTCTCGCGGCCTGCGGCGGCGGTGGGGATTCCACCCAGACGCAGGCTCCTGCCACCCAGGCACCTGCCACGCAGGCTCCCTCGGATGACACGCCTGATACTCCGGACACGCCGGACACTTCCGATACCCCGGATACCCCCGACAACCCCGATGCACCTCCCGCTGACGACACTCCCCTGATGGCTGACGTCAACACGCAGGACGCCATCGACGTGGAGGCCGAGAGCGCCGCATCCGATGAGCTCTATGACGAGCTCTTCGGCGAGTATGTCGAGTACTATGACAAGGCTCTGGCCACAGGCGACCTGGGCGAGCGCCTTGGCCTCATGGCCATCGCCGAGGCCAAGCTGCTGGAGACAGGTATCGTTCTCCCCTATCAGAACAACGCCGGCAACTACGCCATCAGCCGCATCATCCCCCGTTACGGCTCTACTGTCTCCTGGGGCATGGACGGCGATTACCGCGTTCTGAAGAGCGCTCTGATCGCGGACCGCATCCTGACTCCCGATGAGCGCGCCATGTTCACCGCCAAGTGGGGCGAGAGCGAAACCGCTCAGGAGTATCTGGACTACGTACATCAGTGGTGCGAGGAGAACGGAGTCACCCTGCAGACCACCTACACCACCACTTACACTTCAGGCTATGAGCCCGACGTGTGGGATACCCTCTCCACCAACAAGACCGCTGTGGGCGGCCCTCTCTCCTTTACTTGGGAAGGCCTGCTTGCCTATGACTGCAAGAACCTCCAGCAGCCCGCTCTGGCTGAGAGCTATGAGGTCTCTGAGGACGGCCTGACCTACACCTTCCACATCCGTCCTGGTATGAAGTGGGTCACCTATCAGGGCACTCCCATCACCGACGTCAAGGCTGACGACTGGGTAGCAGCCGTTCAGCACGCTGCAGACTGCGGCGGCGACCTTTCCAGCGTCATCGCCTGCGTTGTCAACCTGCCCGAGTACGTCTCCGGAGAGGTCACCGACTTCAGCGAGGTCGGCATCAAGGCCCCCGATGACAGCACCCTGGTTGTCACCCTGAGCGAGCCCACTCCCTGGTTTGTTACTGTTCTTGGCTACAGCGCCATGGCCCCCATGTCCCGCGAGTACTACACCTCTCAGGGCGGCAAGTTCGGCGCCGAGTTCGATAACTCCGCCGCTGACTACACCTACGGCAGCGATCCGCAGCACATTGCTTACTGCGGCCCGTATCTCATCAGCAACTGGACCTATCAGAACACCATCGTCTACACCAAGAACCCCTCTTACTGGAACGCTGATGCCGTGACTCTGGACACCATCACCTATCTCTACAATGATGGCACCGATCCTCTGTTCGGTTGGAACGGCTTCCTGGATGGCACCCTGAACGGCGGCATCGGCCTCGGCAGCGCCGCTCTGGAGCAGGCCAAGGCCGCCAAGGTCCCCGATGATCCCGACGGCGCCACCTATTTTGATAAGTACGCCTACGTAGTTCTCGAGGACGACACTTCCTTCCTGAACTGGGTGAACGTCAACCGTTACGCCTATGCCAACTTCAACGATGAGAGCGTCATGCGTTCTCCTCAGACCCAGGCCCAGGCCGAGCGCACTGCCGCCGCCAAGCTGAACCACAACTTCCGCATGGCTCTGGCTCTCGGCCGTGACCGCGCTACTGTCAATGCTGCAAGTGTCGGCGAAGAACTGAAGTATGCTTCTCTGACCAACTCCTACACCCCCGGCAGCTTCATCGTTGCCGCCAATGACTTCACCGTTGACATCAACGGCACTCCCACCTCCTTCCCCATGGGCACCTACTATGGCGAGGTTCTCCAGGCCCAGCTCGAGGCTGACGGATATCCCATGAAGGTTTGGGATCCCGAAGGCAACGATGGCGCTGGCGCCAGCTACGGCTTTGATGGCTGGTATCTCCCCGAGGAGGCCGCCAAGTACATGGACGCCGCTGTGGAAGAGTTGGCCGCTGAGGGCATTGAGATCTCTGCTGAGAATCCCATTTACCTGGACTACTGCTACCGCGACTACAGCCCGGTTGGCGCCGCCATGGACCAGGCTATGAAGCAGTCCATCGAGGCCGCTCTGGGCGGACGGGTCATCATCAACCTCGTCTCCTCTGAGGGCGACTCCAACAACGTCTCCTATGCCGCTTATATGGGCGACAACGGCTATCAGTTCAACTTCGACTTCGGCGGATCCACCGGCTGGGGTCCTGACTACGGCGATGCTCAGACTTATCTGGACACCATGCTTCCCGCTGGCGGCATGATGCAGAACGTCGGTCTGTGGTAATCTGCAGTCCTGACATACAGGATACTTTAAGTTGATCGCTGAAGGGGGCGGGGCTTTCCCCGCCCCCTTCTGATATATTCGGACCCCCTGCCGTCCCGGGGGTTCGGGTCGCAACCTGCGCATCACTGTGATGCGGGGCGGTGCTCCGCCCCCTGCCATATCATCTCCCGGGTGATAGGGACAATCAGTGAACAAATCCCGACGAGAGAGTAGAGTGATGGTATAATATGACAAAATACGTATTGGAACGCCTTCTTCACGGCCTTTTCTCGGTGGTCATGGTTGTCATCATTGTCATGCTGTTGGTCTACGGCCTCATGGACCGAAACAAGGTCTTTGTGGCAGACGGCAACTACAACAAGCAGGCAAATAACAACCGTATCTCCTACCGGTATAGACGCTGGGAGGAATTTGGATATTTGGACTATGTCCCTTATGCGGACTACATCAACGAGCTTGCCAGAAATGGCGAGTTGGATGACGAGACCCGTTCTGCAGCTGTCTCTATCGGCAGAGCGGATGACGGCTCCAACGACAGCGAGACCGCTGCAAAATACATCAAGCAATTTACAGACTACTATGAGTCCCAGGGCTATTCGGTTACCCGTCTGAAAGCCGTTGTCGTGAAAAACAAAGTGGCCAACGGCGGACAGCCGCAACTGTTTGCATTTAAGGACTTTTCTCTGGCGCAACGGGTGTTGAACTATTTCACCGGAATCTTCGTGATCGACAACATCCACAACGTCCCAGAGGACGCGGACATCGGGGAACGGGGCCTGACATTCACCCTCTATGACCCGCTGAACGTGGATCCGGAGACAGGTGAGAAGAAATTTTCACCGGCCATCATCGGCAACGGGACTACCCACAAGTACCTGCTCTATTTTGATGGTGCTTTCCCGTATTTTCACCAGAACTTCCTGACGATCCATCTGGGCACATCCTTCTCAGTGACCCAGGGCGTGGACGTCTTCCAGACCATGACCCAAAGCCAGGGCTCCTGGGTGCAGAGCTCCGTGACCTATCCCTCAGGCCTCAAAGAGATGAGCGCGGATGACCTGCACAGTGCCACTTACGTCCGTGATTCCAGGGAAGCCAGCTCGCTGAACCTCGAACGGTATACCGACGACTATACCAACGTCACCGCCGTACGCAACAGCATGTCCCGTATGGGCTTCTCCTTTGTCATCGGCATAATCTCTACCATCGCCGTGTACATCATCGGTCTGCCTCTGGGCGTGCTGATGGCCCGATTCAAAGAAGGCTTACTGGATAAGGCGGGTACGGTGTACATCATGTTTATCTCTGCTGTACCCAGTCTGGCTTACATCTTTATGTTCAAAGGCATCGGCCGTGCCATGGGCTTACCGGTGACGTTCCTCATGGATGCTGCCACAAAGATGATGTTTGTGCTGCCCATTGTGTCGCTGGCGCTGCCCTCCATCGCCAGCATGATGAAATGGATGCGACGCTACATGATCGACCAGATGAACTCAGACTACGTAAAGTTCGCCCGGTCCGGCGGTATGTCTGAGACGGAGATCTTCTTCAAGCACGTCATGAAGGTAGCCGCCATCCCCATTGTGCAGGGCATCCCCGGCTCTCTGCTCTTTGCCATGACCGGCGCTCTCATCACCGAGCGCGTGTACCTGGTTCCCGGCGCCGGCGGACTGCTCATTGACGCTATTAACCAGTATGACAACGCAGTTATCGTGGGCGTAGCCTTGTTCTATGCCATCCTGTCCGTCCTGTCCCTGATCCTGGGCGACGTGATGATGGCTATGGTAGACCCGAGAATCTCCTTCACAGAGAAAGCGAGGTGAGCGGTATGGAAGATTTCGCAAAGAAGTACAACATGTCTGACGAAGAGCTCTTCTCTGTCATGGACCACAATGCGCTGGAATCCGAAAAGGTCACCGCTCCCCGGTACTCTTACTGGAAGTCCGTTTTCCGCGTGTTCTTCCGCAACAAGATCAATATCATCATCCTGACCATCCTGGCTGTGCTGATCATCTTCGCCTATGTCTATCCCTCGGCGATCGGTTTTGACCCTGAGGTGGATCCCTTTATCAATGTCACCAACACCGCCAGCTTTCACTTGGACCCCCAGAAAGCCATCAAGCTCTTTGGCTTTGATCTCAAGTGGATCTTCGGCACCGGCGGCACGGGTGCTTCCACCTTCAACGCCATCTGGAACGGCTCCCGGATCTCCATCTCCCTGGCCCTGATCTGCGCAGCCATCAACATGACCATCGGCATTATTTTGGGTGCCGTCTGGGGCTTCTCCAGAAAGATCGACATCGTCATGAACGAGGTCTACAACATCCTGGGCAACATCCCCTCCACGCTGCTCACCTCCGTGTTGGTCATGATCTTCTCACCCAGCTTCTGGACCCTGGTCTTTGCCATGACGGTGCTGGGCTGGTTGGGCATGGCCTACTACATCCGTACCCGCGTCATCATCATCCGTGACCACGAGTACAACCTGGCCAGCCGCTGCCTGGGCACCAACATCTTCAAGATTGCCTCCAAGAACATCCTGCCTTTCATGACCTCCGTCATCGTGCTGGAGATCGCCGCCGCCATCCCTGGATACATCTCCTCCGAGGTGTTCCTCTCCTACATCGGCCTGGGCATTACCGAGCAGACCCTGGGCCGTCTGATCTACGAGGCGCAGAACGCCATGGTAACGCCGGGCTGGGGCTGGGAGTTCTGGACTCCGGTGGCCGTGGCCTCCGTTATCACCGTGGTGCTGTATGTGACCGGCCAGAATCTGGGCGATGCATGCGATCCCCGGACCCACATGTAAGGGGGAGCATCCATGGAAGACAAAAAAGTATTGCTGTCCGTAAAGGACCTGCACGTAAAGTTTCGCGTCCGCGGCCGTATTCTTACAGCCATCCGCGGCATCTCTCTGGACATCTATGAAAACGAGTCCATCGCCATCGTGGGCGAGTCCGGCTCGGGCAAGTCCGTGTTCACCAAGACCTTTGCCGGCATGCTGGACTCCAACGGCTTCATCAGCGAGGGGCAGCTGATCTTCAGCGATGATGAGCTGGCAGACACCCATCTGCCCAACGGCTCCACCGCCCAGAAGATCATCTCTCACTGCCAGAAGAAGCTGGACGAGTACTCCAAACTGGAGCTGGGTTCTGCCACCTGGCAGGCCATGGAGAAGCTGAAGGACGAGCGCCAGGAGCGCACCGGCCTGTCTCACGCCGAGCAGGCCGAGGCCGATGCCGCCATGAAGAAGCTGACGGACAAGCGGACCAACCTCTTCAACCTGAAGCAGACCTTTGATCCCAAGACGGAAAAGGACAAGATCCGCCAGACCGCCCAGGAGATCAAGGAACTGGACGCGAAGATCAAGGAGTTGAAGGCCCACAATGAGGGCCTCGCCAAGCAGAAGGCAGACAAGGTTGCTCACGACTCCGCCTATCTCGCCCAGTACGACAAGAAGATGGCGGAGCTAAAGGAGCGGTATGCCAAGGAGATCGCCGGGGAGGTCTCAAAAAAGGCCCAGGACCGGAACGTCATTCTGGCCAAGGAGATCTACCTGTCCATCGGCCGCTACCCCATCACCAAACAGGTCCAGCTGATGAACGGGCTGCTGAAGGCCCTGAAAAAGGCCATGACCATGGGCGTGGACCTGGACAATGACATTCAGCGCAGCAAGGTCTTCGACACCGTCACCTTCCGGGTCAAGTACCTGGACGAGACCCCGGAGAAGCTCCACGGCGTGTGCATCCTGAACCTAGCCAACATGCACTACTCCAAGGACTGGAACAAGATCCGCGGCAAACGGATCGCCACCGTGTTCCAGGACCCCATGACCTCCCTGAACCCCATCGTCACCATCGGCAAGCAGATCACCTCCGTCATCGTGCGGCACCAGGGCTGCTCTGAGGCCGAGGCCCGCAGGAGGGCCATCGACCTGATGCACAAGGTGGGCATCCCCAAGGCCGAGCAGCGCTTTGACGACTACCCCTTCCAGTACTCCGGCGGCATGCGGCAGCGCATCGTCATCGCCATCGCCCTGTCCTGCCAGCCCAAGATCCTCATCTGCGATGAGCCCACCACCGCTCTGGACGTGACCATTCAGGCCCAGATCCTGCAGCTCATCAAGGACCTCCAGAAGGAGTTCGGCTACACCATCGTGTTCATCACCCATGACCTGGGCGTTGTGGCCAACGTGGCAGACCGTGTCGCCGTGCTGTATGCCGGGCAGGTCATCGAGCTCGGCACCGTAGAGGAGATCTTCTACGAACCCAAGCACCCCTACACCTGGGCGCTGCTGTCCTCCCTGCCGCAGCTGGCCCAGTCCGGCACCGAGCTGTACTCCATCACCGGCACGCCGCCCTCCCTGTACAACCAGATCGTGGGCGATGCCTTTGCCCCCCGGAACCCGCACTGTTTGAAGATCGACACCCTGGAGGAGCCGCCCATGTTCCAGGTGACCGAGACCCACTTCGCCAAGACCTGGCTGCTGGACCCGCGGGCACCTAAGATCGACAAGCCTGAGGGCATTCACAACATCCACGAAAAGCTGATGGCTGCATACAACATCGAGGAAGGGGGGACCAGCAATGGCTAACACCGCAGTCGTCCCCAGCGGGAAACTTCATGACATGACCGGCCCCATCGCCGAAAACGGCAAAGAGATCCTGGTCTCCATCAAAAACATCGACATCACCTTCGGCAAGGGCGACAACGCCGTCCGGGCCGTGCAGAACGCCTCCTTTGACATCTACAAGGGCGAGACCTTCTCCCTGGTGGGCGAGTCCGGCTCTGGCAAGACCACCATCGGCCGTGCGGTCATCCGGGTCAACCCCCTGGCCGCCGGCGAGATCGACTACAAGGGCGTGAAGATCTCCGGCAAGATCCCCCACTCTCTGGACCGGGACGTGATCCGCAACGTCCAGATGGTGTTCCAGGACCCCGCCGCCTCCCTGAACGAACGCGCCACGGTGGACTACATCATCTCCGAGGGCCTGTACAACTTCCACCTCTACGAGAACGAGGCGGACCGGGTGCAGAAGGTGGAGAACATGATCAACGCCGTGGGTCTGCTCCCCGAGCACCTCACCCGCTACCCCCACGAGTTCTCCGGCGGCCAGCGGCAGCGCATCGGCATCGCCCGCGCCATGGTCATGGAGCCCGAGCTGGTGGTGGCAGACGAACCCATCTCCGCTCTGGACGTATCCATCCGTGCGCAGGTGCTGAACCTGATGAAGAAGTTCCAGCGGGAAAAGGGCCTGACCTATCTCTTCATCGCCCACGACCTCTCCGTGGTCCGCTTCATCTCAGACCGCATCGGCGTCATCTACAAGGGCCGCATCGTGGAAGTGGCCTCCTCCGAGGAGCTGTTCAACTTCCCCCTGCACCCCTACACCCACTCTCTGATCTCCGCCATCCCCATCCCCGACCCCAAACTGGAGAAGGGCAAGGTGCTCTACACCTATGACCCCTCCATCCACGACTACTCCACAGACAAGCCGGACTTCGTCTGCATCGGCCACGACCACTGGATCTACGGCAACAAGAAGGAGATCGAGGAGTACAAGGCCATCCGGGAAAAGGGCGAGCCCCTGAAGCCCATCACCATTGCAGACCCCGAGACCGCCGCCGAGGCCAACAAGCACCGCAGCGAGACCATCGATGCCGAGGCCGAGAAGCAGTTCCTGGAGGCCCCTGTCCATGATACCGGCTCCCTCTGGTACAGCATTCTGTCCTTCTTCCTGCCCATTCTCGGCATCATCGGGGCGCTGCTGTTCAAAGGCCACCGCCACTACCGCAACTACCACGCCTGTATGAAGGGCGCCATCGCCGGCTTTGCAGTCATCATTGCAATCCTGCTGATCTTCGCGCTCCTGCTGGTCCTGTCCATTGTCTGATGGCGCGGGAACGGAAACCCAGGGAACCATATGTGCCACCGATCCGCAAGATCGAGCTCTCAGACCGAAACTTCGGTCTGAGAGCGGTGGCAACCGTGCTCCTGCTCCTCATCGGAGTAGGAGCACTTGCCTATGGTATCATTGCCCTCATCACCCCCGAGGGCGGCTGGCAGGAGATCAAGGTGGGGTCCTCCGCCAATCTGAGCTGCGGCGATGACTTCTACCTCTACTATGAGCTGGGTGTCTCCGGGGAATCCGTCACGGCGGAGAACCGGGCCATCACCAGTCTCTATACAGACGCCGCCGTTCACGCCTATCGCGTCTTCGACACCCTGCAGAGCTGGGATGGGGTGGGCAACCTCTGGGACGTGAATCACCACCCCAATGAGGCGGTAGAGGTGGACCCCGTGCTGTATGAGGCCTTCTCTCTGCTGGAGGAACACCACAGCCGTCTTCTCTATCTGGGGCCGCTCTACGGCATGTATGAGAGCCTATTCTTCTGCCAGGACGATGGAGAGGCCGCCAATTTCGACCCCCTCACGGACCCCGGCGCCGCCGCCTTTGCCGCGGAGTGCGCCGCCTTCGCACAGGACCCAGAGAGCATCGATCTGGCGCTTCTGGGGGACAACCGCGTCCAGCTGCACGTCTCGCAGGAGTACCTCACCTGGGCCGCGGAGAACGAAGAAGAGCGGTTTCTGGACTTCTTCTGGCTGAAAAACGCCTTTATCGCAGATGATCTGGCCGATACCCTCATTGATGCCGGGTACACAAGGGGCACCCTGTCCAGCTACGATGGATACCTGCGCTGCCTGGACAGCTCCGGGGCGTCCTACTCCCTGGACTTTACCGCCCGGGCGGGGGACAATGTGCGCACCGCCGCCATGGTGGCGTACGCCGGGCCCATGGCCATCGTCTTTCTCCGGGACTATCCGCTGAATTCCATGGATGCCCAGCGCTTCTACGAGTATATGGACGGCCGGCGCTGCCTGCCCTACGTGGACCCCACAGACGGACTGGGCCGGGCCGCGCTGCCTGAGCTGGCCTGCTTCTCCCGGGAGAAGGGCTGCGCCGAGACCCTGATGGAAGCCGCCCCCCTGTATGTGGCGGACCAGATATCCCAGAATGCTTTAGAGACGTTGCCTGCTGCTGATATTTGGCCGGTGTGGTGTGACGGCACCGTGATCCACGCCAGCGCCTCGGAGCTCACCTTCTCCTCCCTCTACAGGGACGAAAGTGTGCAGTACACTCTGGAGCAGACATCCCCCTGACAAAGCCTCCCCCTGGTGCTCTCCCCGGGGATCTTAGAAATCCTCCCATGCAGTCTTCAGGCCCCCGCTGCCGCCGGCAGCTGCGGGGCCTTTTTTCATTCGCAGGTACCCAGTATAGAACACAGAGAGGCCAGCCGTCGCACTACAGCCGAGGCACAAAAAAGGGGCACTGCATTTGAAGCAGTGCCCCTTTTTCGGGTATTACCGTTGCTGGGACGGCATCTCGCCTCCCAAGGCGTTCGTCTGTCTCTCTCCCTACACCCGGGAGAAGCCGTAGGTGTTCACCACCGCATCAATGGGGATGCCCCTCTGGCACAGCGGGCAGTTGTTGGGCGCGTAGGACGCATAGTCCGTGAGGGTACCGGTGTCGAAGATGGAGATCACCGGCAGGCCGGCGAGGTCATGGGTGGCGGCATAGATGGCAGCTACACCCACCACCTGGCCGCCGTAGTACTCCACGCTCTGCTTGCCCTGAATGGCGGTGGTTCCGGTGCTGAGGGAGCAGGTGAGGATCAGGATGTGCTTGCCCTCCAGCATGTAGCGGGCGTTCTCCCGGAAGATCAGGTTTCCCCTGCCGTCCAGTTCGCCCTTGATGATGTAGATGTTGTTGCCCTCGCTGAGGGAGCGCCCGCCGCCGCTGGTGAGGTCTCGGGCCAGGAAAGCGCCGATGGCGCTGGTGCCGTCCATGCACAGGATGGATTCCACCGGGAACCGGCCCTTCAGCCGATTGGTGAGCTGGCGGGCCACCGCCTCGCCGCCCTGCAGACTGTACTTCTGGGCGGTAACGTCAATGAAGTAGTTGATGTGGCTGTTGCGGGTGGCAAAGTGGCCTTTGGCCGCCAACAGGGGCAGGCCACCGATTTGCATCAAAGGGAAGAATTCGGGTTTCAAAACTGCACGCCTCCTTTTCGTAGTCCATACAAACGATCTACAAAGGCAAGCTGCCCTCTCTGGCACACTGGCAGCTTGTGGATAGGACTGTCTTATATTAGCACCAATTCCGGCCAATGGCAACCCCAAGTTTTATGCATTTTTACAAGCCTACAGGTTTTTGCTACTCTTCTCCCACGGTCCCGGCTGCCCGCTGGCCAATGCCCTGATTTCCCGGGAAATCACCATCAGGACAACTGCCCCTCCCCTGCCCTTCCGAACCGCCGATTCCAGACAAACGTTTCCAAGTCAAAAGGCCAGTCTCTTGCGGGTGCCAGATGCCCGCGGGAAAACTTACCCGCTCCGCATGTCTCTGCGGAGCGGGTAAGTGCTATCGGAGATGAGAACCGGAATTGTCTACGCCAAATCAAGCGGACTCCACTGGTCCCGCCACCGGATCACCGGCTTATCCCCCTGCCACTCCATGGGCAGCCAGACATAGCGGGAGATGCTGGTGTTCTCCGTGTGGATCTGGAGCTTGCCCGGCAGCGGGACCGCCGCCTTGGGGGACAGGTCCGGCCGGTAGTCCTGGAAGTGCCGCTCCATGCCGGCGATGATCTGCTTTGCCATGGGCTTCACATACCACTGGGGCATCCAGCGATCTGCGCAGGCGATGTACTGCTCGGTGCCGGGGATCTGGATCACAGAGGTGATCTGGGAGCTGAACGAGGTGTTGCTGTCGTCCCCAAGGAAGGGGTCCCCCAGGTCTGTGTATTCCCCATGGGGAGTATCTATTCAGTCAGCCCAGGGGATTTGTGGATCATCCACGAATCCCCTGGTTTTGTTGTAACTGCCACAAAGAA